>CALLLY010000338.1 GCA_938008205.1 uncultured Granulosicoccaceae bacterium | reverse complement strand
GCGCCCTCTGCCGGTACCGTCTCGGGCAATATTTGATCAAGCGCGTTGTACACCGTGTCCGGGATCATATGTCCAATCACATGACGCAATGCGACAGGTGCGGGGTGTAACGCATTGACAATGGAATTTTCAGGTGCACTGATTTCAAACGGCGCAAGAGAAGCTGCGTTGTTAGGTATTTCGGGTGCAATGGCACATTTAAGTGCGTAACACGCATAAGCTTTGGTATAAACCAGCGGCACGTTTATGCCTTTTTTATCAAGGCCCGATGTTCCGGTAAAATCGCAGGTGATCTTATCGGCCAACACATCAAGCTTTGCCTTCAACACAACTGGTGCACTATAACCATCAATGGTCATTTCACCACTGGCTGTTTCACCAGTGGGCAGTGCGGCAATACATGCCTCGGTAGCCGCTTTGGATTTTTCGAATATAAACGCCGCTATACCGTGGAGATCAGTAAGCCCGAACTCAGACATCATATCAATCAATCTGCGATGGCCAATTTCATTACAGGTTGCCAGTGCATAAATATCACCCACCAGCTGATCGGGTTCGCGTACGTTGCCACGCACAATATTCATCAGCGTTTTATCAACCGTTCCCTGATCGGCAAACTTCATGATCGGAATGTACAAGCCTTCTTCGTATACGGAGTTGGCATCAGCACCGAAACCACGACCACCAATATCCACTATATGTGCAGTACAGGCAAAAAAGCCAACATGCGCACCCTGATGGAAAGAAGGCGTCACGACGGTTATATCGTGCAGGTGGCCGGTTCCTTCCCACGGATCGTTGGTGATATAAACATCACCCTCAAGAATGTTTTCCTTACCTATACGACGAATAAAATGCGCCACCGCATCCGCCATTGCATTCACGTGACCGGGGGTGCCGGTGACAGCTTGTGCCATCATCAGACCTTCCACGTTGTAGACGCCGGCAGACAAATCACCTGCCTCGCGTACAGACGTTGAAAAGGCAGTGCGCACCAGCGCCATCGCCTGCTCTTCGACCACCGAGATCAGTCGGTTCCACATCACCTGCTGGCGTACAGTGTCTGCTTGAGTTGCCATAGTTGTTACTCCTTAACCTGCAAGTGTCACGTCAATACAACCATCCGACTGACGAACGGCCGTGCGAGACGATGGAACGATAATCGTAGTTTGATCTTCTGCAATAATTGCCGGCCCGTTAATACGGGCGCCGGCATCCATTTGATCGCGCTGTACAATGTTCGACTGCACAGCAGCCCCTACTGCCGCATCAAACACCGCACGCTCACCGCAAGTTGCAGCATTAGTCACTTCACCATAGCCCTGCAATTCCCCTGCAGGCTGTGCTTTGGTTGTGGCGTTTACTGCCCACACCGTAATTTCAACTTCCAGCCCCTCGACTGCTCTGCCAAACAAAGCGATGTAGTCTTTTTCAAACAGTGTTTTAAAGGTTTGTGCATCGGGTGCCGTCGCTTGCGCCTGTGTCAAAGCAATGGGGATTTCCCATCCCTGTCCCGAATAGCGCATATACACTTTGTATTGTGAGCTTATGGGCTCATCCGGTGCGCAGCTTTTGACGAATTCTGTTGCTTCCTCACTAAGCTCAGACAACAACTTTTTAATCGCTGCAGCATCAAATTCATTCAGACGCATGAAAACACTGCGAGTGGCTTCAAAACTAAACGGTGCACGTAAAAATCCGATTGCCGAACCGACCCCCGCACCCGGTGGCACCAACAAGCGGTCTACCCCGAGCTTTTCACAGAGACGACCGGCGTGCAGAGGAGCCGCTCCACCAAACGCGATCATGGTGTACTCAGAAAGATCTTCACCGTTTTCAACCGCATGGACACGCGCCGCGTTGGCCATGTTTTCATCGACCATTTCAGCAACACCAAATGCGGCGTTATCTACCTCCATGTTTAAGGTACTGCCAATATTACTTTGCAGTGCATTGCGTGACGCTTGTAAATCAAGCGCGATCGATCCACCGGCAAAATTCTCTGCATCCAGTTTGCCCAGTACCAGATCAGCGTCAGTGACCGCAGGTTTCTCACCACCGCGGCCATAACAGGCCGGTCCCGGCTCAGATCCGGCAGACTGCGGGCCAACACGAATCTGTTGCAAAGCATCTACATGTGCCAGTGAACCGCCTCCCGCGCCAATCTCTACCATATCTATAACCGGTATTGAGATTGGCATGCCCGACCCTTTTTTAAATCGATAGGTTCGCGCTACTTCAAACACTCTGCTGGTCTTTGGCGTGTGGTCTTTGATTAAACAGATCTTGGCGGTGGTACCCCCCATATCGAACGACAGTACTTTTTCAAGTCCATATCGCGCAGCAATGTTGGCGGCAAACACAGCACCGCCGGCCGGACCCGATTCAACCAGTCGCACAGGAAACTCTGCGGCATTTTCAAGTGAAATAATGCCACCACCCGAGTGCATTAAAAAGATCGGACACGCCACACCTTCATCGCTAAGCTTCTGTGCAAGTCTGCCCAGATAACTCTTCATAAGCGGTTTGATATAGGCGTTCGCAATAGTGGTGTTAAAGCGTTCGTACTCCCGCATTTGCGGCGAGACCTCACTGGACAATGACACCATCACATCAGGCAGACGCCTTGCCAGTACCTCGCGTACCTGATTCTCATGGCTGGCATCGACATACGAGTGCAGAAAGCCCACCGCTACGCTTTCATAGCCGGCAGCTTCAATATCATCGACCAGCGCTTCAATCGCGGCGCTGTCCAGTGGCTTTAATATTTCACCATTGGCGCCAACTCTTTCATCCAGCGTGTAACGCTGATGTCGGGCAAGCAATGGTTCGGGCAGTGACAGGTTAAGATCGTACTGCTCAAAGCGCGATTCTGTGCGCATCTCAATCACATCACGAAAGCCGCTGGTGGTGATTAGCGCGGTTTTGGCACCACGTCTTTCAATCAGCGCGTTGGTTGCCAGGGTGGTGCCATGGATGATCTGTTGTATGCGGGAAGGGTCGACTTGTGCCTTTGTACAAACCTCATGCAATCCTTCAACAATCGCATTTTCCGGCGCTGCGTAGGTGGTCAGGACTTTGGTCGAATGAAGAGAATCGCCAACCTCAAGCACAACATCGGTGAACGTGCCGCCAATATCAACACCCAACCGCACTGATGCATTGTCCATCACTTTAACCTTTAACAGAATCCCGCCGACTGTAGCGCCAGGCCTGAATCGAAATCAAATTGTTTAAATCGATTCGGGTGATAAATTTTCGTTATCGCTGACAGCAAACCCACCGCATGCGCTCAAACACTTAACACAGACTTCGTCTTGATTTAGTAGGCTGCCGCCACTTCACTGGCTAAGCACGCGGCTTTTTCAACAATCGCACTCACCTGCTGCGGCTTGAAGCGAGCCTCAAAACACAAATCCGGTGGCGCCCAGTCATAGTGAATCTGCAACAACTCGCCCGAACACAGCTCGTCGCTTACCATAGCCGCCGGCAACACCGCTATGCCCATGTTATCAACTGTCATTTGCAGGCAGGCGGCAAGATTGCTAGACGGCACCAGCTTGAGTCCGCGCACGCCGGAAAAATGATCTTTAACCTGCTGATAAGGTCCCGTAGATCGAGCATGCGTCAGTATGGGAAAACGTGCTAAATCTGCAGCCGCCCACTGCACTTCCGCTTTACTACCCAGCATTGAGGGTGAAGCTACCCAGATCCACGGGTAGCAACCGAGCGTCTGCGACCCCGTGGCAGACTCTATAAACGGACCGCTCTGCAACGCCAGATCAATCGTGCGTGCATCCAGCTCTGCAGTCAGATTGACGGATAAATCAATGGTCAGTTCTACCAGCACTTCAGGGTATTCATCCTTCAGTACTTTCAGATACTCACGCAGCCAGGTATGCACAATAAGTTCGGTGACACCAAGCTTTAACACACCATCGTAAAGCGATGCACGGTCTGCCGCTTCCTGCAATTGCTGGGTTGAACTCAACACCCTGCGTGCATGAACCAGCAGTTCCTGGCCCTTGGTAGTGAGGTGAACGGTGCCGGCGCTGCGCTCCAGCAACCTGACGTCAAGCACAGTTTCAAGAGAAGAGATGCGCGACGAAATGTTCGGTTGAGTTGTATTCAGACGCTCGGCAGCTTTGCGAAAACTGGCCAGATCAGCCACCCACACAAACGCTTCGAGTTGTTTCAGGCTGAAATTCAAAGAGACGCTTTACCTGTTTTTACCACGTTGAGACCACATCTTCGGCAGTAACGCAATCCCTGAATATGCGGTGTATCAATATTACGGTGGATCCGCCACCAAGAGAAACCCACGTAAGTGATTGATTTTATAAAATTGATTCGTGTTTTGGTAATTTTACCGTTTTTACTTGGTACTGTACCGCTACGATCAAACCCACTTTGTAACGATAATTAACACATACCAAGGCAAGGTTGCTACAGGGACGTTGCTCAGGGACGCTCGAAAGAGCTTGCAGGGATGCAAAGCAAGGATGCTCTAACAGGGAAGCGAAGTCTAGCGTTGCGCAGTCAGTAATACATTGGATGTAACCGGAGGGTCCAACAGGGAGTGGACCTTCCACCTTTTTTCCTAACCCTCAAGCGCCGGAATCTCACGCCGGAAGTCTGCCAGAGCGACAGTACTTTCGTTTTCCTGAAAGCTACGAGCCGCCAGATGTCCGGCAAAAACCGCATCGGCAATCAGCCCTGGGGCGTGCGCATCGCCAATCACTTCAAACAACACGCCGGCTTGTTCGAGCTGTTTGCACAAACCGTTGTTCGGCACCCGTTCAGTCACCGGTACCAGGGTTTCACAGGCAAGTGTTGTGCACGTACCCGTATACACACAGCTTAGCGTAACGCTGTTTGCAGTCGCCGCAACAACCATTTGACTGGCGTGTATTTGCACCCCGCCCTCCAGCAAAGATTTTTGTATACGAACCTGCTCAAGCGTGTGCTCACACCAGGGTGACACGACACTGGCCGGAGTGACGAAATGTATTTGCTGGTTTGAATTGCGAAGCTTGTCGACCAGATGGTCTGCCAGCACACCTGCAAGGTAAACCTGATCATCGTCATAAACCACCACAGGTCCCTGTGCCGGCAGATCTCCTTTCATGATATTTTCCGGTGAGAGAATAGAAATAGAGTCGGCACCACTAATTGGTTCCCGACTACTGCGGCCAACACCGTCTACGCGCCATTGTGAGCCGGTGGCTAGAAAGACTTGGTCCGCAGCAAACTCAATAATCTCTGCCGCAGACAACTCACTGTTGGTATACAGCGATACGTTAGGCAACTGTTGCAATTGATGGACACGTATATCTCTGACTCGCTTCCAGGCCGACAATCCCCTGAGCGACGACTCAGCCGTTACACGACCACCCAATTCAGTTGATGCTTCACTGACTGTCACTTCATAACCACGCTTTGCCAGTTGCAACCCACATTCAAGCCCGGCCGGGCCGGCGCCAACCACCAGCACACTGGCATCAGTATGTTTGCGTTGAATGTTTTCCGGGTGCCAGCCACGCCGCCACTCTTCACCCATGGTCGGATTTTGGGTACAACGAATTGAAACCCCCATGTTGTCACTGGCAACACAGATATTACAGCCAATGCATTCACGGATTTCTTCGATGCGGTTTTCTTTTATTTTGTTCGGTAAAAAAGGATCGGCAATCGAAGGCCTTGCAGCACCGATCAAATCAAGCACGCCTTTTTTGACAAGAGACGCCATTAAATCCGGTGAGGTAAATTTACCCACCGACACCACCGGCTTGCTGGTAACGGACTTTACAAATTCTGTATAGGGTAACTGATAACCTTCATCTGATTGAAAGCGTGTGGTCATGGAATCGTTAGACCAGTCCGACACATTCACATCCCACAGATCCGGCAGCTCAGCCAGCATTTCAACAACAGCTCTGCCCTCCTCACTCGATTGCATACCGTCACGCCCTTTCATTTCATCTACCGCAAAACGAAATGCCACTGCACATTTATCACCGATGGCGTCTTTGGTGTCTTCGATTAACTCACGTATCAATCTCACTCGATTTTCCAGGCTGCCACCATACTCATCAGTCCGGTGATTAAGCTCGGGCAGTAAAAACTGCTGAGTGAGCGTCATGCCGTGGCCGGCGTAGACATACACAATATCAAAGCCCGCCTCACAAGCACGTTTTGCGGCAGCCTTGTGCCAGTCGCGAAACGTTTTAATATCCTTTTTATTGATGCCGCGAGCCTGTTTGGTGTAGCCAATATCAGTGGCCATATCAACCACACCCAGAGGTGCAATACGGGTATAGAGATTTGCCGCATGACTGCCATTGTGTGCCAGTTCTATCGCAGCCAGCGCACCGGCTTCGTGAACTTTATTTGTCATTAAGCGTAACGCCGGAATATCTTTCTCATCCCACAGGCGTTGTTCGGCATACGGAGACAAATCGGAGCTTGGATGAATTTCCGCTTCCTCTGTACTAACCACACCC
>CALLLY010000337.1 GCA_938008205.1 uncultured Granulosicoccaceae bacterium | reverse complement strand
CAGCGCATCGATGATCTGGTTAACGATCCTCAGATGTATCAAAGCCTTTCAAGGGCTTCGAGCCAGCTCATCCATGATGAATACCGGTGGGAAGCGAAGAATCGACCGCTGCTCGATTTGATTTTAGTTAATTCCTGACGGAACTGTCCATGCGATCCAAAGATGTGATCTCGGCCGTTTTCAACGTGCTTGTGCTGCCTCTGGTTTTACTGTTCAAGGCGCTCTCAACATTCTGTGACACCAACAGCACCTTTGCCTCTTTTGCGCAGTTTCTGAGTTTATTCCCCGGGAAAGTTGGCAGCTATCTGCGTAACAGCTTTTTCAGAATGACAATGACAGGCTGCGATCCGGAGGTTGTTATTTCTTTCGCCACTTTGTTCTCTCAAAGGGACACTGAAATTGGCATTGGTACCTATATCGGGCCACAGTGCAATATTGGCAGTTGCCGGATTGGAAAAGACTGCCTGCTTGGCAGCGGTGTGCACATTCTCAGCGGTAAAAATCAGCATGCAATCAATGATCTGGACGTACCCATCCGCGATCAGGGTGGGAAAATTACAAAAATAAATATCGGTGACGATTGCTGGATCGGTAATGGTGCGGTTGTGATGGCCGATATTGGTTCTAAGACTGTGGTGGCGGCTGGATCGGTGGTGGTAAACCCGGTGGGTGACAGGGTAATTGTTGCTGGAAACCCCGCTGTCGTGATCAAAGACCGATCCGCCTGAAACCCCCGGGCCTCACGTAACGAGAATCAGTATCAGTGTCCGTACTTAAAACCATTTCCAGGAACATCTTCTCGAATTACGTGGGTATTGGCGGTGCGATAGTTATCGCATTTCTGCTGTCGCCATTTCTGATTCATACCCTGGGCGATACCCGATACGGGGTCTGGTCAGTTATTGCTGCGTTAACCGGTTATATGGCGCTGCTGGATCTCGGTGTCAGCTCGGCGGTTGCAAAATACGTATCAAAGTACAAAGCGCTCAACGATTACCGCTCACTCAACATTGTGATGAGTACCGGACTGGCGATACTGCTGTGTGTAGCGGCATTGCTGATCATTGCCAGCCCGATGATTTCCAGCGGGATGGTGAGCTTTTTTGGCTTTGATGACTCGTTGGGCGAAACCGTCCGCAAGTTGATTATCATCGCTTCGATTGATATTGCGATATTTGTCACAACCAACGTTCTGGTAGGAGCGTACTACGGTTTCCAGCGATACGAAGTAATTAACGCGGTTAATCTTTCGGTCGGGGTTTTCAAGGCGCTGGCGTTCTACTATGCGCTGTCGAACGGACATGGATTGCTCGCGATGGGAGTGATTTCTCTGATAGGCAACGTTATCGCCACGACATCGCTGTACCTGGTTTTGCGGAAAATTGAACCACAGGTAGAAATGAGTCCGCTCAAGGCGGAAAAAGATACCGCTAAAAGCATTTACGACTACAGCAAGTATACTTTTTTGTCTATGGTTGCCATGCAGCTTGTGTACTACAGCGATGCGTTTGTCATTGGATACTTTCTATCTGCAGCGGCTATTACGATTTACACGATTCCATGGAGTTTGTCTGAATACACTAACAAGTTGATGCTTGCTGTTGCACAAACTTTCGTGCCGGTATTCAGTGAACAGGACGCGACTCAGGGCAATCAGGCAATCTACAGTACTTATGTCACGGGGACTAAATTTGTTCTGGTGTTGTCTAACTTGCTTTGCCTGGGCATCCTGGCCGACGGTGACTATTTTGTCGAGCTTTGGATGGGGCCGAAATACGCCGTTGAGTGCTCTGCGATTCTGGCCGTACTGTTCACAACCCAGTTAATCAAAGGACCGCAACTGTTAAGCTATTCGATACTGTTGGGAACTTCCAACCATAAAAGATATTCGTTTTATAACTTTTCTTTTTCCGTGCTGAATCTGATTCTTAGTATTATCCTTGTTCAGAAATACGGCTTGATCGGTGTGGCCGTAGGAACCGCGATTACACAGATTACACTGTACGGCATAGTCACACCGATTCTGACAAGCCGCGCTATTAATTCAAGTTTGCTTGACTATTTCAAGAAAACTTACCTTAGAATTCTGCCATCCAGTGTGTTGTTGTTTGTCTTGTTGAAGTACTTCGCGATGGTTAAAACTCCGGACACCTACGGTACGTTGTTGCTACAAGCCGGGGCTGCTACTTTAGTCTACCTTGTTAGTGTTTACTTCGTGCTGCTTGATAGCAACGAACGTAAGATTATCAACTCCGGCGGCAAAAAGGTGCTGGCAAAAGTTTTTTAGCCAACACGCAGCCCGGTAGTTCATCCGTTTAGAGAACGTAAAAATGCTAACCTGCGGCTTTGTTACTTTGATCGTTCTCATGGTGTCTTTTTTTAACATTAGCCGTCTGTTCCGGCCTCTCTGGCCGACAGGTAAGCTCACGTTTTTTTTGTTTGTGCTGCCACTTTGTGTGTCCGGATGTGCTAACCGTGCGGTAGTGACGAGCACTTACCCGCAAGTGTTGCTAAGCAAAGATGACTTTGTATTTGATGGTGGATTATTCCTGCCTGATGTGCAGTCGGGTGATTCCAGTGTCAACTGGACGGAAGGGGTTATCGAAGCGCATGATGGTACGATTTATCTGGTTGGAAACGAGCAGGAAGATGCCATCGCACAGTTTGCCATACCAGTGGATCTTCCCTACAGCAGCTCTATCGATTCGTTGCCGGTTGCTGGTACATTTGTTCAATCTTACACCACGATGCTGGATAAATTGCCTGCCAACCGCGACAACGTGGATAGTATCGTCGGCCTGGAGCACTATCAGGGCAGACTGATAGCCAATGCCATTGAATACTATGATGGACCGGCAGATAATCGTGAAACAACCTTTGTCATTGAGCAGGCTGACTCTCTGGCTGACTCCAAAGTCAGTGGACTATATTCGATGGCAGGAAAAACCAGAGCAGCTGGCTGGTTGAGCGCAGTCCCAAACGACTGGCAGCAGCAACTGGGGTGTACGCATATTTCCGGTAGTTCCAGTGGCGGACCTATCATCGGGCGTTACAGTGTTGGTCCTTCCGCCTTTTGTATCGATCTCGAATCGTTGGGGGCACAGAGCCTGCGCAAGACTATATCAACCCGTGAATTACTGGGTTTTGATCTGAGTTATCCGTTGCACGAAGATCTGTACAATGAGTCTTTGCAGAATGATCTCTGGACACATCTGAGCCGCGCAACTTATGGATTTATTGTTCCGGGAACTGCAACCTATGCCACCTTTGGCAATTCAGGCGGCCATCGCAGTGGTGTGGGTTACAAGTTGCCCAGAGGTGATGGTGTAGACTGCAGCGGATACTGCGCTGTTGATCCCGCCGATAATCACAACTATTACTGGTTCTGGGATGTCAGAGAATTGTGGCGCGTGGCGTTGGGTCGTAAAGCTGCCAGCTCAATCAGACCGTATGAGTGGGGGCAGTGGGATGTACCGTTAAGCAGCACCACTGACAATCAGTATAAAAGGATCGGTGGCGCTTCATATGATGCATCTCGCCAGCGGCTTTACTTCACTCTGCTGGATACTAAATACGACGCCGAAAGGGGGGTAAACCCCCCGGCTATTATTGGATACCGTATTCGTGGCTTAGAGAACTAGATTTGCCTTAGCAGTTGATGCGAAGGCGTGTTCCCTGAGAGACATTTACCGGAACGCCAACGGCAGTAACGACACCACCGCCGCTGGCGGTAGCAGTACCTGATTGCACAGTTTGCCCGGTGGCATTGTTAACTGCGCTCCATTGACACTGACTGCCCCCTGCAGGATCAAACGAGGCGGTTCGTCGCGGGGTTATGTTTGCGGTTTGCGAACCGGCAGTAGAACGGATAGAAATTTCGTAGGTGTTGCTGTTATCGACTATCGGCTGGCCAAAAGAGTTTGCGGCAGTAGACCACTCAATATTGGTGTTATAGCTGTCATTGCCGGAATTGGCTGGATTCACAGATCCCGAACCCGAAGCATTTGTGATAGACGGATAACTTAACGATCTCGGGTAGCGCCATGGTGCTTCGTCACCATAGCCAAGCCCGAAGAGCGGTTTAACGACTGCGGCAAACGCTTGCCAGCCGTGTCCGACACCATCCAGAGCATTGGCCGAAAATCCTGCTTTGGCATCTGTAAGTGCTTGTACCAGCGGTCTGCCCTGTGTTTGCCAGTCGATTGTGGCGTCGGCCTTGCCGTGATCAATCGCAAGGAAAGCAAAGTCGTCGGCAGTGCGTCTTCGCATTTGATCGAGATGATTCATCCAGTTCCATGCGGTGGTAGGAACGTTACCGCCTGCACCGTAGCGACGGATAGTGCCACTGTCCGGGCCGCTGTTTAACACCTGCAGAGCCGATGGTTGTTGTCCCCACAGCTGGATAAAGTTTGATTGAAAGGTCGGGCTGGCAGGATAGTTCGTCATCGGCTGACTGGCGTATATACCGGAGATCACGTTCGGATATCGCAAACCAAGGGATAGTGCGCCCGATGCGCCCATTGAGTTGCCGATCACATGGATCAGATCGTTATTAACGTTGAAGGCCGAATCGTTGATGACCGCGCGAATCGCCGCCAGCAGTCGTTGTTCAGTGAAATTTGCAACATTGCCGCTACTCGGTAACTGGCCTGCAGTGCGGTAGTTGTGATCGGCAGCAAAACCGAACCACCAAGTGTGTATTGTGCCTTGTTGCTCACCAGGGTCATGGGGAAAGAGTTGAATAATCTCCCAATCCGCAAATTCAGTCTCTGAAAGGTAGCGCAGACCCTCGCCGTACGCGTGCAGGTTGAGCTGTAGTGGATAGCTTCTGGATGCGTTGTAGTTTGCCGGAAGTGCAATCGTGTAGCTGTAGGCATATCCATTCAGGGTTGGATTCCAGTTCTGGTAGTCCATGTAATGTGTGTACAGGCGTCCTTTACCACTGTTTTTGGAGGAAACCAGAACAGGCCGGGGGGTAGCCACGGTTTCTGTAACCGCTGAATCCAGCGTATTGCTTGCAACCAGGGTTTCTGTATCGTTGCCTGTTACGATAGTGACGCCGTAGTAAGCAGAGCCCTGTTCACCGTTTTGTACTGTGTGTACGAACAACCCGGTATTGTCTGCCAGCGGTAATCCGAGATCTTCGACAACAAAGTTGTCTGGCTCTTCATTAGAGCGATAAGTGTTACGTGACGTGTTGTTATCCAGCGCACCCCAGCGTGCAGTGAGTTTTTGTGCACTGGCCAGATTGTCCTGAGTAACAGGCACGCTATGGCGGTATACATGATAACTTGCACCGCCGGATTCAGGCCAAACCAGAAATGTTTGGCCACTGCGGTGCAAGGCTGTCAGTTCGGAGATTGTCTGCGGCAGAACCTGGTTTGGATTGACCGGCAGCCCGCCACCAGTTGCGGTTGTCAGCGTGCGATCAGATTGACTGGTGCATGCGGTTAACGCGAGTAACAGAAGGACTGGTGACAGTTTTCGTAAGATCAATTTCAGTTTTCCATGGTCTGGTTGGTGCGCACCAGAAGGAACTCGGTAGTCAGTAATCTGACATTTTCGGGCGAACAGCGGCGATGTTTCTAGTCGATGCAGTGTACTGTCAGACGATTTTCGTGCCAGCAAGATTCCTGCGTTTTTTGTGGATTAATGTTTCTTTTGCTTATTCTGCGCCTGCAACAGTGCGGCGCCCAGCGAGCCCATTTCTGTTTGTGGTGACTTTTGTAACTTTTGCTTGTGCCGCGGACGGTTGGTTTTGCCAGGGGTTTTTTTTATGTCCGCGGGTGGTGAAGCAGATTGCTGGTTATCGCGCGCGCTTTCGCTGAGTTTCATTGTCAGAGCAATGCGCTTTCGTTGTTCATCAATGGACAACACTTTTACTTTGACAACATCGCCAGTGGCAACCACATCATGCGGGTCGGCAACATATTTATCGGCTAGAGCCGAGATGTGGACCAGTCCGTCCTGATGGACGCCGATATCAATGAACGCACCGAATTGTGTCACGTTGCTTACCACGCCTTCCAGAACCATATCCGGTTTCAAATCAGATATTTTGTTTACGCCGTCTTTAAACGCTGCGGTCTTGAATTCGGGCCTCGGATCTCTGCCGGGTTTCTCAAGCTCTGTGAGAATATCGCGAATTGTCGGTACGCCGAATTTGTCGTCGGTATAGTCCGTAGGGTCTATAGCTTTGAGCGTTGCTGTATCCCCAATTAAGTCACCGACATCCTTTTTTATGTTGCCGGCGATGCGCTCGACCACACCATACGCCTCCGGATGAACGGCTGATGCATCCAATTGATTGCTGGCGTCACTGATTCGTAAGAAACCTGCGCATTGTTCGAAGGCTTTCGGTCCGAGTCTTGGGACTTTTAAAAGCTCTTTGCGAGACGCGTATCGACCAATCTCCTCACGATGCGCAATTACATTGCGTGCCAGTGATTCCGACAGCCCTGAAACATAAGCAAGCAGTTCAGCGGATGCGCTGTTGAGGTCGACGCCAACGGAGTTCACGCAGTCTTCAACAACTCCGCTCAGAGAGTTCATTAACTCAGTCTGGTTCACGTCGTGCTGGTACTGACCAACGCCGATCGCCTTCGGATCAACCTTAACCAGTTCTGCCAGTGGGTCTTGCAATCGTCGGGCTATCGACACAGCACCGCGCAGAGAAACATCGATGTCGGGCATTTCCAGCGCTGCATTTTCCGATGCGGAATATACAGAGGCACCTGCTTCACTGACAATAACCTTTTGAATACCAAGCTCTGGGTGCGCCTTGATGAGATCAGCAGCGAGTTGATCAGTCTCGCGGGACGCGGTGCCGTTACCAATTGCGATTAAACTGGCTTTGTGCTTTTTTGCAAGCTTTGCGATTTCGCTAATCGATTGATCCCATTTATTGACAGGGGCGTGTGGATAAATAGTTGTGGTATCTAGAAGCTTACCTGTGTCGTCGGTTACTGCCACCTTTACGCCAGTACGTAAGCCTGGATCAAGGCCGATGGTTGCCCGATTACCTGCGGGTGCCGCAAGCAGTAATGCACGCAGGTTTTTGGCAAAAACTTCTATTGCAGTCTGTTCTGCACTTTTGCGCATGCGTGTTTTCAAGTCAGTGTCGATACGTGTGTGCAGTTTTACTCGCCACGTCCAGCGCAGGGTTTCCTGCAACCAGGTAGCGGAGTAGGGAATATCTGTCGCGCGTGCAATCTTAACAACGCAAGGGTGCGGTTGTTCCTTATCCAGTTCTGGCAGCTCCAAAGTAAGCCTAAGCACTCCCTCTTTTTGACCGCGAAGCAGAGCGAGCGCTCTGTGTGAAGGGATTTTGCAGATAGTCTCGGAGTAGTCGAAGTAGTCCGAATATTTAGCGGAGGTTTGTTTTTTATCTGCAACCACCTGGCTGATCAGATGAGCGTTCTTCCAGAAAAATTCTCGAAGTTCATTGTTCAGTTCAGGCTTCTCTGAAATTTCTTCCATGAGAATTTGTCTGGCACCTTCCAGTGCTGCTTCTGCGTTTTCGACTTCTTTATTGACAAATTTGGCCGCTTCGGCAGTAGGGTCTACGGAATGTTGTTGCAGCAGTAGATCCGCCAATGGTTGTAACCCGGCTTCTCTGGCTATCTGCGCCTTGGTGCGTCGTCGAGGTTTGTAAGGCAGGTACAGGTCTTCCAGTTCTGTCTTGCTAGTGGCTGCAAGCAGTTTCTGTTGCAGTGGGCCGGTAAGATGCCCCTGTTCCTTTATGCTCGTAAGTATGCTGTCACGTCGTTCATTGAGTTCGCGTAAATAAGTTAACCGGCTTAACAGTGTTCGCAGTTGAGTATCGTCCAGGCCGCCGGTTGCTTCTTTTCTATAGCGTGCGACAAACGGGACTGTAGAGCCGTTGTCAATTAAGTCAACGGCAGCGTTGACCTGGTGTTGTTTAACACCAAGTTCCGACGCGATTATAGGATTGGGGTCCATTGCTGGCATGTTGGGAATTACACTGTAAGCAGATCGAAGAAGCGCGGACTATAACAAGATTCTGTACATTCTCTCTATGGTTATTCTGGTAAATCCGCATATTGAACGCTTGTTTAAGCCGTGTGTTGATTTAGATATTTGTCAAGCTGGTTGGCAAATTCGCGGCGCTCGCTGGCAGACATTGGCGGTGAGCCACCTGTGTCAATTCCACTGCCGCGCAGCGTATCCATAAAGTCTCGCATGTTCAGGCGCTGTTTGATGTTGTCTTTTGTGTATTTTTCACCACGGGGATTCAGCGCCTGTGCACCTTTATCTATGACTTCAGCAGCCAGGGGAATATCACTGGTAATGACGAGATCATTTTGTTGTACGCGCTTAACAATTTCGTTGTCGGCGATGTCAAAACCGGCTGGAACCTGTAACAAAGTAATCCAGGCTGTCGGTGGTGTGCGCATATGGTGATTGGCTACCAGCGTCAGTGTTGTTTTTGTGCGTAGTGATGCTTTAAACAATATTTCTTTGATTGCTGTTGGACAAGCATCAGCGTCTACCCAAACTGTGATGCCTGGTGGTGTTCCATTCGTTGCTGTGTTGTCAGTCATTAGCGGTTCCAGGTTCCAATAGATTGGCAAACACAGTGTGCCGACCGTTGTTCAATCAATAATTATACTCTGGAGAAGGGCAAGCCAAGGTGTAAATCCTGATGTTATTATCGTGGCTGGGTAGGTGAATAGTAATGAAACTATGAAAAATATCGGATATCTGTTTCTGCTCATCAGTTGTATTGCTGGTAACGCATATGCTGATAAAAATCTGGAACTGGTTAAGTCCCAAGCGCAAAGTTTTCGTATCGACGTAGTCGCTGAAGGACTGAAAAACCCGTGGGCGATGGCGTTTCTTCCTAACAATGATCTGTTGGTTACCGAACGCTCCGGAAGTCTGTACCTATTACGCGACGGGGAATCGCAGTTGACTTCTGTTAAAGGGGTGCCAGAGGTTGTTGCCAGGGGTCAGGGTGGCTTACTGGATATTGAACTGCACCCTGATTATCAGCAACCGGGTAGTGAGTGGATATATCTGACTTATTCATCTCCTCGTCAACGGGGTGAACCAGGCCGTGGTGCGAATACGGCGGTGATGCGGGCAAAGTTAAAAGATGATGTATTGGTTGATCAGCAGCGCTTGTTTAAGGCCCTGCCCAATTATCGTCAGACTCAGCATTATGGATCGAGAGTAGTGTTTGATCGTGACGGCTATTTGTACGTGACCGTCGGTGATCGTGGTGGTCGGGATCAGGTTCAGCAGCTTGACAATTTTCGTGGCAAAATTTTTAGACTGTGGGATGACGGCAGTATTCCTGATGATAATCCATTTGTCGGCAATCCCCGGGCGCTTGATGCAATCTGGAGCACAGGCCACAGGAACCCTCAGGGGCTGGCACTGCATCCTTCGACCGGAGAGCTGTGGTCGCATGAGCACGGACCGCGCGGAGGTGATGAGTTAAATGTTATTGGTAAAGGCAAAAACTATGGATGGCCCACCATCACTTATGGCGTCAATTACAGTGGTTCAGTGATTACCGATGAAACTTCCAGAACAGGTATGGAGCAACCGGTAACTTACTGGGACCCTTCTATTGCACCGTGTGGAATGGCGTTCGTCACTGGTGATCGTTACCCCGAGTGGAAAGGCAACGTATTCATCGGGTCGTTGAAGTTTCAGATGGTGCAGCGGGTCGAGTTGAATGGACAAAAAGTCGTTCATCAGGAATCACTGTTGAACGGCATTGGTCGCATCAGGGCGATAGAGCAGGGGCTGGACGGGCTGATCTATATCGCTACTGAAGCGCCGGGCAGAATTATTCGGCTGCTACCAGAATGAATTACCGGGATGCCCGTTAGCTTTTAGTGATTTGTGCAAACGCTGAATGGTTGTGAATAGATTCGAAATTCTCAACCTCAAGGGTGTAGGCGCCTATATATGTGTTGGCATTTAGCTCAGTGGCTACTTCCCTGATCAAATCTTCCACAAATCGTGGGTTTTCATAGGCGTGTTCGGTGACAAACTTTTCGTCTGCACGCTTTAACTGACTGTAGAGCTGCGCCGAGGCCTGAGCTTCGGCAGATTCGATTAGCTGCTGCCACGAAAAGCTGTTGATGTCTGCAATGAGCGCCTCAATTGAAATAACAGAGCGTTGGCTATGCGCACCGTATTGAGAAATTTCTTTTGAACAAGGGCAAAGCGTTGTCACCGGTATATCTGTGGTTACACGTGTCTCAACAGTCCCTGCGTCTGAAGTGCTTGCTGTCAGTGTGATTTGATAGTCCATCATGCCCGGCAGTTTGGTGACAGGCGCAAACTTCTCTATAAAATAAGTAAACGTCATTGTTAGCGTGCCGGCATGACTGTCGAGCCTTGTCAGCATATCCTGGTACATTTCAGCAAAGTTGGCGGTGGTCAGAGTCTGTTCACGATAGTCATTCAGCAGCTGCGCGAAGCGCGACATATGTGTGCCCTTTCTGTCTTCGGGCAGATACACGGATAGCGCGAATTCTGCCACTGCATGCTGGCTGTTGTCCCGATCTTTAACCAGCACTGGTACACGAATACGTTTGATACCAACCCGCGTAATGGCAACATGGCGTTTGTCTTCATAGCTCTGCACATCGGGCATCGCTTGGGTAGACTGTGCAGCGTCAGTAGAGTTGTTCATAAAGTTGCTTAGGTGTGGCTGCGATTATCAGTGAGTGACTGACAGCTGTTCAGCAGTGTTGGGTAGTTGCAGGGTCGCCATGAAGTTGTCTATCTGGTGTCTGATACCGTTTTCATCAAGACCACAGTCCTTTAATAATTCGCCGCGCTCACCGTGCTCGCCATAGTCAGTAGGTAATCCGATATTCAGTACCGGTACCTTAATGCCAAGGCGGTTGAGGCATTCATTAATAGCGCTGCCCGCACCCGCAGCCACCGTGTTTTCTTCAATGGTGACAATGGCGGTGTGTGCCAGGGCCGCTTTTTTGATGAGGTCTTCATCGAGTGGGGTAATAAACCGCATATTGGCGACAGTCGCATTCAGGTTTTTACCTATCTTTACTGCGCTGCTGACCATGCTTCCAAACGCCAGCAGTGCGATGGTTTCGCCCTGATTTTCAATAACGCCTTTACCCACTGGCAAGGCGGTCATTTTCTGTTCTACAGCGATACCCGGACCTGTACCACGTGGATATCGTACTGCAGCAGGCCCGTCCAGCTGCAACCCGGTGTAGAGCATTTGGCGACATTCGTTTTCGTCTGCAGGTGCCATCACCACCATGTTGGGCAGGCAGCGCAGAAAGGCATAGTCAAAGCTGCCTGCATGCGTGGGTCCGTCGGGACCGACCAGTCCAGCGCGATCCACCGCAAAAAGCACGGGTAAATTCTGGATCGCGACGTCGTGAATGATTTGATCGTAGGCACGCTGCATAAAGGTTGAATAAATCGCTACTACCGGCTTCATGCCTTCGCAGGCTAGACCCGCTGCCAGGGTAACCGAGTGTTGTTCTGCAATACCCACATCAAAATAACGTTCAGGAAATTGTTGTTCAAATTCCACCAAGCCAGATCCTTCACGCATTGCGGGGGTGATACCGACAACTCTGTGGTCACTTGTGGCCATGTCGCAAAGCCATTGTCCGAACACTTCGGTATAGGTCGGCCCGGTTTTTATACTGACTGAAAGTTTTTTACCGGTATCGGGATCAAAAGGGGTGACAGCGTGAAGCGCCAATGCGTCCTCTTCAGCGTATTTGTAACCCTTGCCCTTTTGGGTGACCGCATGCAACAGCAGCGGTCCTTTCAATGCTTTTAAATTTCCAAGTACTTTGACCAGATTGGGTAAGTCGTGACCGTCTACCGGTCCGAAGTATTGAAAGCCCAGTTCTTCGAACATTGTTGCGGGTACGACCATACCCTTCATGTGTTCTTCCGTGCGCTTGGCCAGCTCCATCACAGGAGGAAAGTGCCTGAGGATACGTTTGCTGCCTTCACGTGCGCCTGAGTAAGTACGGCTTGATAAGATCCGTGTCAGGTATTTGTTTAGTGCGCCAACGTTCGGTGAAATCGACATGTCGTTATCGTTGAGAATGACCAACAGGTCGGCTTTCTCGTCGCCAGCGTTATTCAATGCTTCGAATGCCATGCCGGCGGTCATCGCACCATCACCGATTACCGCAATGACTTTTCGATCTTCATTTTTGAGTTTTGCTGCCAGTGCCATTCCCAGTGCGGCACTGATTGAAGTGCTGGAGTGGCCAACGCCGAAGGTGTCATATTCACTTTCCGCACGCTTTGGAAAACCCGCCAGGCCGCCCTTTTTACGCATGGTATGCATTCGATCGCGACGGCCGGTTAAAATCTTGTGCGGGTAGGTCTGATGCCCTACATCCCAGACAATACGGTCTTCAGGCGTATTAAATACGTGGTGCATGGCAACGGTCAGTTCTATGGTGCCGAGGCTGGCGCCAAGATGACCACCGGTTTGCGCTACCGATCGGACCAGATAGGATCTCAGTTCTGTTGCCAGCTCGTCGAGTTGTTCGGTCGACAACAAGCGTAGATCCTTTGGCTCCTGGATCGTTTGTAGCAGCGGAAAGTTGGCTGGGTCCAGCATTTGTGTCACACGGTTACAGAGCGAATGCGCCGCTCTATTATAGTGGATGGAGGGTTTCGTGTCGGTACTTCGGCGCCATTATCAGCGCCCGGCTATATTGAGGCAATAGAGCGTTGGCAATGTTAGCTGGAGCGACTAATTACGTACTCGGCAAGGGCACGCAGTTCATCAAATTCGGATCCGAGTCCCGTCAGTGAGTCTAATGCTTTGTCGCGTTGCAGGTTGGCGTGCCTGCGCGCGCCATCCAGTCCCAGAATTGACGGAAATGTCGGTTTGTTGAGCGCGATGTCTGCACCTTGATTCTTGCCCAGCACTTTGGTGTCACCAACCACATCGAGGATATCGTCGGCAATCTGAAATGACAGACCCACTGCCTCTCCATAGCAGCGCAATTTCGCAATTAAGTCGGCACCAGGGTTGTCGCTGCACATGGCACCAAGCACTACACTTGCACTGATCAGCGCGCCGGTTTTACGGTTGTGCATTTTTTCCAGATCAGTCAGGGACAGCTGCCGCCCTACCGCCTGCAAATCAATTGCCTGACCGGCTGCCATGCCACGAACACCGCTGGCGTCGCCAAGTTCGTTAATCATGGCGATAATGGTGTCTGCAGGCAGATGTTTTTGTAGTGATGCAGCAAGCGTTGTAAATGCGAGCGCCTGCAGTGCGTCTCCCGCCAGTATGGCCATAGCCTCACCGTATTTGATGTGGCAGGTCGGGTTGCCGCGTCTCAAATCGTCGTCGTCCATGGCGGGCAGGTCGTCATGAACCAGTGAATAAGCGTGCATAAGTTCGATAGCGCAGGCCGGACCATCCAGCACCTGGTGCGGGGTATTCAACGCCTTTCCAGTGGCGTAAACCAGCACAGGACGGACACGCTTACCGCCATTAAGTGCGGCATAGTGCATGGCAGATTCCAGTGTGGTGCCGGTTTGATCAAGCGCTGGCAGAAACTGCTGCAACGCCAGATCCGCCTGATGGCGATAGTTTTCGAGAATCTTTTCAATCTCGATGCGGGTGGCGGTGAGTGTCACTGATCAAAATCCGCCAGTGCATCGTCTTCATTTTGCTTGTCAGCTACCAGAATTTGCACCTTCTTTTCAGCATCTGCCAGTGATTTCTGACAAAACTGGCTCAGCAGCATGCCGCGTTCAAACTGCACCAGTGATTCTTCCAGTGACTGATCGCCAGTTTCCAGTTGTTCTATTAACGACTCGAGTTCACCGAGCGCATCTTCAAACTTGGTGCTCTTGGGGATGGCTGCAGGTTTTTTACTCAAGGGTCACGCTCCGTATTTGAACGGCATTAAAGCCTCTAGCCGGTTACGCGTCAACTGGATTGGAACTGATCATGGCTGGTGGAGGTTCCGTTGCTCAAACCTTCGACTCTGAGAGCTCCGGCTGATCGAGATGTTTAAAGGTAAAAACCGGCTACAGATGCTCCAGCGCATCAGTTAAACGCTTGGCTGCAATCACTTCCAGCCCGTCGATTTTACTTCGCGGACGATTGCCGTAAGGAATGATTGCTTTGGTAATACCGTGTTTTACCGCTTCCTGCAGGCGCTCCTGACCATTGGTGACTGGTCGTACTTCGCCGGACAACCCGACCTCCCCGAACACGGCCAGGGTATTGTCGAGAGTAATATCTTTATAGGAAGACATGGCCGCAAGCAGCACCGGCAGATCAGCGGCAGTCTCTGAAATCCTTACACCGCCAACAATATTGATATAGACATCCTGATCATGCATGGCGATGGCGGCGTGCCGCTGCAGTACTGCCAGTAACATGTTTAATCGATTTTGCTCGAGTCCTAACGTGACTCGCCGCGGATAGCTGCTGTGACTGCCGGTGACAAGCGCCTGCGCTTCAACCAGCAACGGTCGCGACCCCTCTCTGGTAATCATAATCACGCTGCCGGCCACCGGTTCATCGTGGCGGGATAAAAACAGACCGGAAGGATTTTTTACGCCCTTCAGTCCGGTCTCTTCCATCACAAAAACACCAAGTTCGTTCACCGCACCGAAGCGGTTTTTGATGGCGCGAATGACCCGGTAGCGGCTGTTGGAATCTCCCTCGAAGTAGAGCACCGTATCGACCATATGTTCGAGCACCCGCGGTCCGGCCAGAGCGCCTTCTTTGGTTACATGTCCGACCACAAACATCGCGACATTGTTCTGCTTGGCAAAGCGCACCAGGTGGGCAGCAGATTCGCGTACCTGTGCCACGGAACCCGGTGCTGATTGCAGTTGTTGGGTGTACACAGTCTGTATGGAGTCGATGACCATGATCTGCGGTTTATCAGCGCGGGCGTGTTCGGTAATTGACTCAACGCAGGTCTCTGTGAGCAGCCTGAGGTTTTTAGCTGGCAATCCAAGCCTGCGAGCCCGCAGCGTGACCTGCTGTAATGACTCTTCGCCAGTGACGTACAGGGTTGGGTTATCTGCAGACAATGCCGCCATACACTGTAATAGCAGGGTAGATTTACCAATCCCCGGGTCACCGCCAATCAACGTTACTGAGCCCGTGACTATGCCGCCACCCAGCGCACGATCAAGCTCTGATAAACCGCTGCTGCGTCTTGGCTCTATGGCCAGGTCGACGTCTTCTATTGACGTTATGGTGGAATTGCCGGCGTAGCCTTGAAATCTGTCTGTATTTTTGCCTGGTGTCGAGACACTGATCGCCTCTTCCAGGGTATTCCACTCACCACACTCAGCGCACTGACCGCTCCACTTTGGAGCAATGCCACCGCAGCTGCGACAGTGATAAGAGGTTTTTGTTTTGGCCATAGCCTAACCGGCATTACTCATGAGGTGATGCGAAAGTACCGCGAAAAAGTCTTTACGCTTTGGATTAAAACGCAATCCGGGGATTTATAGCTTGGCGCGAAAAAGATTATTGTAACGCGTTACCTGCTTGAAAAGTTGCCGGATGTATTTGATTTACGACTGAAGTGAGGCGCGCATCTTTGCTTCTGTCAGTTCCACCGCACTATTCTCACGAGGCGTGTAGTTTTTCAGTGGGCGATCAATCCGCGCAGACTGTACAACGTTGCCATGAACTTTGGTGACTTCAATCGGACGGCCATTGACAATAAAAGAAGCGCCTCGCTCCGGAATATTCTGCAAGTGTTCCAGTACCAGGCCGTTGAGAGTTTTGGGCCCCTCGGTCGGCAGATTCCAAACCAGTTCGCGGTTAAGTTCGCGCACAGAAATGCTGCCCTGCACCACATACGAACCATCCTGCATCAGCATAATTTCACTGAGCTTATCCTGTTGTGAAGGATCGCTGGTAAATTCACCGACAATCTCTTCGAGAATATCTTCAATGGTAATCAGCCCTTGTATGTCGCCGTATTCATCAACTACCAGGCCAATGCGTTTTTTCTGCTGCTGAAAGTTGAGCAGCTGCAGCGTGACTGGCGTGCCTTCAGGGACAAAGTAAGCTTCGCGCACGCTGCTCTCAACATACTCCTGGGTGAGTTTTTCGCCTTTAAGTAGCTTGAGCATGCGGCGCAGGTATAAAAAGCCTTCCACCTTATCGATATCTTCGCGGTACACCGGCATCCGGCTGTGACCGCTTTTGCTGAGTTTGTCGACGATTTTCGGCCACGGGTCATCGAGATCAATCCCTCCTATTTCATTGCGCGGCACCATGATCTCGTCGACGGTGACTTTTTCGAGATCGAGTATGTTCAAAAGCATTCGTTGGTGACGCGCGGGAATCATATCTCCGGCTTCATCAACAACCGTTCTAAGCTCTTCACTGTTGAGCTTGTCAGAATTGTTGGTCTTTTTCGTATCGACACCCATGTAGCTGAGCATTTTGCTGACCAGAGAGTTGATCAGAAACACTACCGGCCAGGCGACTTTCATTAGCGGTGTATAAATATGGGCCGCAAAGAACGCGAGATTTTCAGATTTCAGAGTCGCCAGTGTTTTCGGCAATACTTCAGCAAACACCAGAATAACCAGTGTCAGTACACCGGTGACGACGGCAATGCCTTTGTCACCCCAGATGTTTATCGCAACGATGGTGGCCAGTGCTGATGCAAGAATATTAACGAAGTTATTGCCGAGCAGGATCAGTCCGATTAATCGATCCGGCTTTTCAAGCAAAGCAGCCGCTTTCATGGCGCCGCGATGACCGTTTTTGGCAAGATTGCGCAACCGATAGCGGTTGAGTGTCATCAGTGCGGTTTCGGAGCCAGAGAAAAATCCTGACAATCCAATCAGTATTACGAGCGATACGAGCAGTATGCCGATGGGAACGTCGTTCAAGTGAGGTGAGGGGATCCGGCCTGATTGGAAACACTATAAGTATAGCCTGACGCCGCGGCTGTCAAGCCAGCGAGCCGTGGAACAATGCAATAATTGATTGAATCTATTGGGTAGTTGCCAGAATGTGCCGCCATGGTGGAGATGTGACGTAAATTTTTTTGACTGGTTTGAGTTGTTGTTGCCAGTTGCACGAGTTGCTGAGCTCTTCGTGGCTCCCGGCGTTAGCTGGGGGACAACAGCAGCTCGATCACAAATTTGCTCCCGAAATACCCCAGCAGCAACGACACAAATGCGCCCAGCGTAAAGCCTGCCGCTTTTTGACCGCGCCAGCCCCAGCGCAAATGTCCGATTAGCAAAATTGTCATAAGCAACCAGGCCACCAGCGACAGAGTGGTTTTGTGCACCAGCCGTTGTGCAAAAAGATCATCAAGGAAAATAAAACCTGTCGCCAGCGACAGTGAAAGGAATACAAAGCTACTGAGCAATAACTGGAATAGCACAGCTTCCATGGTTTTGAGCGGAGGCAGGGCACGGAGGATTCCACCGGTGTTGCGGGCCTTGAGGCGCTTATCCTGCAGGGAGACCAGCAGCGCTTGTCCGCTCGAGATTGTCAGCAGCGCATAGGCGATGACGCTGGTCAGTACATGCCACTGCATCCCCGACGCAACGGTGCCGCTGCTTCTGGAGGCAAAAAACAGCGACAGCGCCAGGGCTGCAGCGGCCATGGGAAACAGGAACAGGCCCAGATTGATGACCGGTTTTCCCATGTTGAGCAGCAGTGTTAGAACCACTGCCAGCCATGCCGTGACTGACAGCGAGTTGAAAAATGAAAAGTTCAGTCCGGTCGGACCTAACGTCGAGCCGATTAACATCATGGCGTGAATTAGCGTTGCAGATAACGCCAGCAGCCAGATGCTTGAGGGTGTTCCGGTGGTTGCCGCGGCATGTTCTGTGTTGTCATAGTCGCCGGAGCTGTGCGCAACACTTCTGTACAACAGCCATGCACTTGCTGCATACAATAAGATAGCCACAAGTCCGACAGCACTATTGTCCAGCATGGAGAAGGTCATAACAGTATTCTACTGTTGAAAATGGTGTTGACGACAACAAAGTTTGTCAATCGGCGTAGCAACGCGCTATGCCTGTATACTCTGTGCAATCGTATATCTCAATGTAGCCGGTGTCTCCTGGCACCATTTTGGTCGGGAAATTATAGAGCATGTTTGAAAATCTTAGCGAGAGACTAGGGCGTACGGTCAAGAACCTGCGAGGGCAGGGGCGCTTGACCGAGCAGAACATTACCGATGCGTTGCGTGATGTGCGCATGGCGTTGCTTGAAGCGGATGTTGCTCTGCCGGTCGTCAAACAGCTCATAGACTCCATTCAGGAAAAAGCGCTGGGTCAGGAGGTAATCGGAAGCCTGTCGCCGGGTCAGGCACTGATTAAGGTCGTTAACGACGAGCTTGTGGCGATTATGGGGGAGCAATCTGAGAGCCTGGATTTATCCGCACAGCCGCCGGCAGTCATATTGATGGCGGGCTTGCAGGGGTCGGGTAAGACAACTACCACCGGCAAGCTCGCGCTGCGCCTGCGGGAAAAAGAAAAACGCAAGGTAATGGTGGTGAGTTGTGACGTTTACCGCCCAGCCGCAATTGCACAGCTTGAAAAAGTGTCGAACGATGTCGGTGTTGAGTTTTTTCCCAGCTCACCCGATCAATCGCCTATTGATATCGCCAATGCAGCGCTTGCCCATGCGAAAAAGCAGTTTGCGGATGTATTGATCGTAGATACCGCCGGTCGCCTCGCCATCGATGCAGAAATGATGGCGGAAATCAGTCAGCTCAACAATGCGTTGAATCCGCAGGAAACATTGTTTGTTGTCGACAGTATGACCGGTCAGGACGCTGCAGCAACTGCCAAGGCGTTTGGTGAAGCGTTGCCTTTGACAGGCGTCATTCTCACCAAAACTGATGGTGATGCGCGGGGTGGTGCGGCGCTGTCAGTCAGAGTAATTACTGGTAAACCCATCAAGTTTATCGGTGCCGGCGAGAAGATGGGGGCGCTCGAGGCGTTCCATCCGGACCGGGTCGCTTCCCGCATTCTCGGCATGGGGGATGTGGTCAGTCTGGTTGAAGAAGTTACCGAAAAGGTCGATCACGCCAAGGCCGAGAAGCTCGCGCGTAAAATGAAGAAGGGCAAGAACTTCGATATGGAGGACTTGCGCGACCAAATGGAACAGATGCAGCAAATGGGTGGCATGGCGTCGCTGCTGGACAAATTGCCGGGTGCTGCGAATTTGCCGGATGCGGTCAAAAACCAAGCAAATGACGGCGAAATTCGCCGCACGATTGCAATTATTAATTCTATGACGCCACATGAGCGTAAGTTCCCGGCCGTCATTAAGGGATCACGTAAACGACGAATTGCAACAGGTTCCGGTGTGCAGATTCAGGACGTCAACAAGCTCATGAAGCAGCATTTACAGATGAGCAAAATGATGAAAAAGATGTCCAAAGGCGGTATGAAAAACATGATGAGAGGGCTCAAGGGCCGGATGCCGCCGGGTATGGGTATGTGATTTAACGTGATCCGGGAGGAATATAGGGCGATCACTGCTGCCCGGTATCAATATAATTCTTCTTCGGGGCTTTAAAATGAACATTTTTGTTGTATAGTAATGGGTTTCCCTGAGCCAGTTTCATCGGCTTACTCCAGAATTGTTCGGATAAATTATGGTCACTATTAGACTTTCTCGCGGTGGCGCGAAGAAAAAGCCTTTCTATACAATCGTTGTTACAGATAGCCGCAACCGTCGTGATGGCCGCTACCTCGAGCGCATTGGTTTCTTCAACCCGATGTCTCGCAACGAAAGCGAAGAATCGCTGCGTATTGATATGGATCGTATCGATCACTGGGTCGGCAACGGTGCGCAGTTATCTGACCGTGTTGCGAAACTGGTGAAGATACAACGCGAGAAAGCTTCTACCGCAGCCGCAGCCTAGAGCTTTTCCCAAGGTTGGTCAGGTTGAGCGGAAAGTTGTATGGAGCTGTCACCCAACGACGCTGCTGATAAGTCAGACAAGGCGGGCGATGCCACTCGCGCTAAGCGTGGCAAGCAAAGCACGGCTGCCGGGCAAAACAACGACAAAAACGAAAACCGCAGCATTATTGTGGGCAAAATCGCCTCTCCGTTCGGTGTGCAGGGCTGGACTAAAGTACTGTCTTACACTGAGCCGACAATCGGTTTGCTCGACTACCCGATCTGGCAACTCAATAAGCTGAATTCGGAAAAGTCTGTAAATCTGCAGCAGGGACGCCAACACGGCAAGTTTCTGGTCGTGAAGTTCGAAGGAATCGACGATCGCGACGAAGTAGCCAGACTGACCAACTCGATGGTGGTGGTCACTCGTGATCAGTTTCCGGACGCAGACCAAAACAGTTACTACTGGGCAGATCTGATTGGGCTGAAAGTCACAACCACGCTGGGAGTGGATCTCGGCACGGTGGACAGTCTGCTCGAAACGGGTGCTAACGACGTTTTAGTTGTGAAAGGAGAGAAGGAACGACTGGTGCCATGGATACAGCCTGATGTCATTCGCGAGGTGAACCTCACGGAAGGCGTTATGGTCGTAGACTGGGACCCTGATTTTTGACGGACCAAAACAGCACAGCATCGGCAACAGCTATCTCCGTGGTGACGCTGTTTCCGGAGCTGGTGATGGCGGTTGCAGGATGTGGTGTAACGGGGCGGGCAGTTGAACGGAATCGGTTGTCACTGGCAACCTTCAATCCGCGGAACTACACCACCGACATGCATCGTACAGTTGATGACCGACCATACGGAGGTGGACCGGGCATGGTGATGATGGCGGGTCCACTCGATGCGGCAATTGACGACGCTACTGCCGCGGATACGGAAGCTGAGGTCGTTTACCTGAGCCCGCAGGGTCAGACGCTCAATCACTCAATTGTGTGTGAGTTGGCCGGCAGGAAAAGGATTGTACTGGTAGCCGGGCGCTACGAAGGAGTCGATGAAAGATTATTGGAGTCGCGAGTCGATAGAGAAATTTCGATTGGCGATTATGTGTTGTCTGGCGGTGAGCTCGCTGCAATGGTCGTGATCGACGCCATTGCGAGACAGCTGCCAGGGGTGCTGGGTCACAGTGACTCGGCATTGGAAGATTCGTTTGCCGGTACGGGTTTGCTGGAACATCCGCAATATACCCGTCCGGAACAGTACCGCGGTGCGCAAGTGCCTGCGGTGCTGACCAGCGGTAACCATGAGGACATCCGACTTTGGCGACGGAAAAAGTCGCTGGAGCGGACATGGCAACGACGGCCGGACTTGCTTGCTCAGACAGAGCTAAGCGACGAAGACCGTGTGTTGCTGCAACAGATTATTGACGTAAAAGAAACTGATCGGTCAGGCAACTGACCGTTTGCCAGATTAATACGCACGAACGGAGTGTGAGCAATGAGCAATATCATCGACGCAATCAATGCGGAGCAGATGCAAAAAGAAGTGCCTGAATTCGGCCCCGGTGACACCGTGGTGGTACAGGTCCGGGTAAAAGAGGGCTCACGAGAGCGCCTGCAGGCTTTTGAAGGTGTTGTCATTGCACGACGCAACCGTGGTCTTAACTCGGCGTTCACGGTTCGCAAAATCTCTCACGGCGAAGGTGTTGAGCGTGTTTTTCAGACCTACAGCCCGCTGGTGGCAGAAATCCAGGTTAAGCGCCGTGGTGATGTGCGTCGCTCGAAGCTGTATTACCTGCGTGGTCGCACTGGTAAGGCTGCTCGTATTAAAGAGAAGCTATAAAACCTGTTGTTCGGGTGGCTATATCGCGTGCGTCGATGCATGCGATCACCGGGTACGGATAGCCGGGCCTGCGGTTAGCAGGCAAGAGTCGGAGCCTTAAGTATTGATATCAGGCCGATAGTCCGTATCTACAAGAAATAAACTTGTCCAAGATTAACCCGCTGACACCGGGGCGGAGCTCGTCATATGTCTGAAGTTAAAACAGAAACCAAAGAATTCCAGGCCGAGGTCAATCAGCTTTTAAAGTTGATGATCCACTCGCTGTACTCAAACAAAGAGATCTTCCTCCGGGAGCTCATTTCCAATGCGTCTGATGCGTGTGACAAGCTTCGATTCGAAGCGGTTGCCAATGATGCATTGAATGAAGGCGAAGAGCAGCTCGCTATCACTGTTTCTTTTGATGCTGATGCACATACCGTAACTGTGGCGGATAACGGCATCGGCATGAACCGCGACGAGGTGATTGCCAACATCGGTACGATTGCTAAATCCGGTACCAAGCAGTTTATGGAGTCCCTGACCGGTGATCAGCAGCAAGACGCCCGGCTCATCGGACAGTTCGGTGTCGGTTTTTATTCAGCATTTGTTGTCGCTGATAAAGTCACTTTAACCACTCGCAAAGCGGGTGATGAAGCTGCCAATGGTGTGCGCTGGGAAAGTGAAGCAACAGGTAGCTATGAGATTGAGCAGGTAGAACGAGCCGAGAAAGGCACTACGATTACTTTGCATCTGCGCGAAGACTCGCATGACTTTGCCGACAACTGGCGCCTGCGGCAGATCATCAAAAAATATTCTGATCACATCACCTTCCCGATCATGATGCTTGAGGTAGTGCATGCAGATCCGGAAAACCCTGATGCGGAACCGAAAACACCTGAACTTGAAAAAGTGAATGATGCTTCTGCGTTGTGGACGCGGGCTCGCAAGGATATTTCAGAAGATGAATACAAGTCGTTCTATCGGCAGGTAAGCAGTGACTGGGAAGACCCACTGGCCTGGTCTCACAATCGGGTGGAGGGCAAGTACGAATACACTTCATTGCTGTATATACCGAAAAATGCACCATTCGATCTGTATGACGCACAACAGCAGAACGGCATAAAACTGTACGCGCAGCGCGTGTTTATTATGGACGAGGCTGAAAAGCTGATGCCACGTTACATGCGGTTTGTACGAGGGCTGATTGACTCCAGTGATCTGCCTCTGAATGTTTCGCGTGAAATACTGCAAAGCAATAAAATTGTCGAAAGCATCCGTGCCGCATCAGTGAAAAAGGTACTGTCACTGCTTGAAGGAATGGCGGACAAGGAGCCGGAAAAGTACAAAGATTTCTGGACTCAGTTTGGTCGTTGT
>CALLLY010000336.1 GCA_938008205.1 uncultured Granulosicoccaceae bacterium | reverse complement strand
AAGCTTAAAGGTGAGGTCGCACTGGTAACTGCCGGAACCCTGGCTAACGATGGAAAGGTAATTGATGATGTCAGAACCTATGAATAGCGACGCCTGCGCCTGGCCTGTTCCAACGCTTGCCGAACTTCCCGATGACATACGCCAGCGAATAACTGAGGTCAGCGACAAGGCCGGGTTTATACCCAATGTGTTTGTCGCGTTGTCACGGCGTCCTGCAGAGTTCCGTGCGTTTTTTGATTATCACGATGCTTTAATGCTTAAAGAAGGTGGTAATTTGTCGAAGGCGGATCGTGAAATGGTGGTTGTTGCAACCAGCGCGGTAAACAGCTGTCATTATTGTGTGATTGCTCATGGCGCATTGGTTCGCATCTATTCGAAACAGCCTCTTCTTGCCGATCAGATTGCTATTAATTTTCGCCGTGCAGAAATTTCACCGCGCGAGATGGCCATGCTCGAATATGCAGTAAAGGTGGCCACTGAGTCAGCAACCTTGACCGATCACGACAAAAGTGAGCTCAAGAAGCATGGGTTTGATGATGAAGATATCTGGGACATAGCCAGTATTACGGCTTTTTTCGGTATGTCGAACCGTCTCGCGAATGCGCTTGAAATGCGTCCGAACGATGAATTTTACTCCATGGCGCGATAGCGACCGTTACTAATACCTACTTTTCTATGAATAGCGCTAAACCTCTTTGGCAACCCACTGATGATCAAATCAGTGTCGCAAACATCACTCAGCTAAAAAACAGTATCGAACAGCAGTTCAATGCTTCACTGCCGGACTATCCGGCACTGCATGCCTGGTCGGTAAATAACCTTGATGAGTTCTGGTCAATGGTTTGGGATGACTGCAACGTGGTAGCGAGTAACAAGGGAGAGCGTGTACTTTTAAACCCTGAGAAAATGCCGGGTGCACAGTGGTTTCCTGATGCCAGACTCAATTATGCAGAAAATCTGTTAAGAAAGACTGGCAGCGAATCGGCGATTGTTTTTCGCAGTGAAGACGCTGTGCGGCGTGCGCTAAGCTGGGATGATTTGCGAGATCAGGTAGCGGCCTGCGCACAATACCTGAAATCTCAGGGGGTGGAGCAAGGTGACAGAGTCGTTGGCTTTATGCCTAACATCCCCGAGACTGTTGTGGCCATGTTAGCGTCTGCCAGTGTTGGTGCGGTGTGGTCTTCCTGCTCTCCGGATTTCGGTGTGCAGGGGGTACTCGATCGCTTTGGTCAAATACAGCCGAAGGTGCTATTTACTGCTGATGGCTATTGTTATAACGGTAAATTTCACGACTCGTTGGATAAAGTCAGCCAATGCGTTAAGCAATTACCCAGTGTGAAAAGTGTTGTAGTCGTGCCGTTTAAAAATTTAACCGAAAATATCAAGCTCGCCAATGATTCGTTTATTACCTATGCCAGCGTACTCGATAGTGCAGGCAATGCAGAACTTGTGTTTGAGCAATTGCCTTTCGATCATCCGTTGTACGTTATGTACTCATCGGGCACCACTGGTGCGCCTAAATGCATAGTGCATACTGCCGGTGGAGCGTTATTGCAACATCTCAAGGAAATGCGTTATCACTGTAATCTGAACGACGGTGATCGATTGTTCTACTTTACGACTTGTGGCTGGATGATGTGGAACTGGCTGGTAAGCGGGTTGGCAAGTGGAGTCACAATCATGCTCTACGACGGCTCTCCGTTTTATCCTGATGGCAACGTGATATTCGACTACGCTGCCGACGAACAATTCAACGTCCTTGGGACTTCAGCCAAATACATCGACGCGGTCAACAAAGCCGGACTTAAACCTGGACAGTCGCATGACCTAAGCGCTCTGCGGGCGATTCTTTCTACCGGTTCACCACTATCTCCGGAAGGTTTTGATTTTGTGTACGAGGAGATCAAGGGCGATATTTGTCTGTCTTCCATTTCAGGTGGAACTGACCTGCTGGGCTGTTTTATAGGGGGAAACCCCACTATGCCAGTGGTTAAGGGAGAACTGCAGTGTGTGATCCTTGGCATGGCCGTAGAAGTATTTGACGATGACGGCACAGCATTGCAGGGGCAGAAAGGGGAACTGGTTTGTACTAAACCTTTTCCAAGTATGCCAATCGGATTTTGGGGCGATACTGATGGTTCCCGCTACCACAAAGCCTACTTTGATCGTTTTGACAATGTCTGGTGCCATGGTGATTTCATAGAAATTACCCAATCCGGGTCTGCGATTATTTACGGACGCTCCGATACGGTACTCAACCCGGGTGGCGTGCGTATTGGCACTGCTGAAATATACCGGCAGGTAGAGCAGTTAGACGAAATTCAGGAGAGTCTGGTCATTGGTCAGAACTGGAATTCAGATGTGCGGGTGGTACTTTTTGTTAGACTTACTGAAGGCGTGTTACTGAACGATGCTCTGAAAGAAAAAATCAAAAAGCAGGTGCGGCAGAATTGCACGCCGAGGCATGTGCCTGCGAAAATTATCGCTGTGACTGATATTCCCAGAACCAAAAGCGGTAAAATTGTTGAGCTTGCCGTACGCAGTATTGTGCATGGCGATTCTATTAACAATAAAGAAGCGTTGGCTAACCCTGAGGCTCTTGAATTTTATAAGGATTTGACAGAACTCGCTGTAGATTGAAGCTAGTGGTCCGCTTGATAAATAGGGTGATTAACTTTTCACAGTTACAGCCCGTCAGTACAAGGCGGAAAAACGCAGGCATATAGGTCATACGTCGAGTTTTTCCAACGCAGCAATGGCGGCTGTAGCGAAGACAAACTGTTACCTTATTGTAAAGCGGCCCACTAGCTATCAAGCTTAAACGTCTTTAAATTCTCCCACAGCTTTGCAGATTCTATTTTCCCCACCAGCTTTTCAACATGTTTGTGAGACACATAGGAAAGGGCGTGCAGGTTTTTCAGCGTGAGTTTTTCATTGATCTTATTCATCTGAAACTCAGTAAGCGCACTCTCGAGTGGGAGTTCCATAAATGCATCTCGCCAGCCGACTCTATCGTAAAAGGAAATTGCATTTTCAAGCTTGACCACAGCGATCCCCTGCAGGGTAGCAGGTAGCTTCGAAAAAAATGTACCAGCCATTACTTCATCTTCTATGGATACCCCTTCAGCCAGATCGGGTTTCACGTTGGTGATTGCATTGAACATATCCAGCTTCAATCGGCGTTCAAGCGCATCATGAGGAACTCCTGCGATGCGTTGTGCGGTTTCTTTAATCGGATCCTGGTTCATGTCATGTTCTCATTGCCGGCACAAACCAGCTAGAAAAAGTAGCTCAACTCAAATCTCAGAAAATCCTCGTCTGCGAGTGAACGCAAAAAAGGATCATCAGAAGTACCAGAGAATGCCCGCAGTTCAGTGGATAGTCGGAACGATTCAAACAAACGTGTACTGGCCTCCAGAGAAAAGGTGGTAGAGCCGTGGTCGAGGTCTCTGATTATACCAATAAGTGCGTCGCTGGACCGTTCATCGTTGAAGGCGAGTCGTAAACCGGCCAGCATATCGTTCTGGAATGGCTGCGACGCATCCTCACCACGTTCGTCCCAGAGATACTCAAGGACCAAACCGATATCGAGTCGATCATTGCACAGCAACCCGGTAATTGGATTGCGCGATTCCCCGGTGCACCACTGCTCAGGCAGTAGTTCGTTCTCCTGTAACGGGGATAACGCGCCCACCATGGTGTACTCAAGCCCGGTGACTGCCTCTGCGTGGTCAGTTATTTCATCACCGCGGCGGTGGATAAGCTCTGCTTTGACGTTCAGATCGCCATAGATTCCCAGAGCGTCTACCCCGGTTTGTTGCATTTGCTGGTAGCGCGGTGCCAGTTCTGTCGCGCTGACTGGAATCAGAGCCGGGTCACGCGCGGTGCCTGAGAAGTAGTGCAAGCCCAGATCCCAGCTGTCAAAACTTCTCGACCAGCGAATCGCGGCGTCGACATGCTTGTTGCCATCAGTAGATTCAAACTGGGTGGCATTGCGGTTGATGCTGAATCCGGGGAATGGACGGCCATCACTGCCTATGTAAGATCTCTCACGAAAATGCGGTAGCGCGAATAGTTCAAAGTCTCCGTAGTCATTAAACCATTTGAACGTCAGCATCAGCTGCCCGAGTTTGTCTGATCCATCGACGCTTTCCAGGTTGTCTATTTGATTGATAACATCGACCGGGTTTCTGGATTCAGTGACTCCCCAGAACACCTGACCCAGGCCGCCACCAAACTCCCACGAATCACCGTTAGTTGTGATAATAAACTCACGCACGTCTGCATGTGTGCGGTCTTCATTTTGATGATCAATGCGCACAAATGGCCGTATCGTCAGGCTGACGTTGTCGGCTATTTGCTGGTAAAGCTCAATGTCTGCACTGAGCGACCCGTTGGCCTGCCATTCAGCGGCAGTCTCGGCTTCTGAGAAGAAATAGGTCGCCTGTGCCGACACACTGCCTCGAATGTCACCGGCAACGACGAGTGGTGTATTCGCGATCGACAGTGCAGTGATGATCCGGCAGGTGTGATTAAGCGATCGTGTGGCGAGGCTGTTAGTCATCGAGATCAGGTTACCTCAAACGTTTGAGTGCGTTTTTTTCAAAATCAGAATCACTGAGCCCGGTTTTGAATTGGTAGTCCTGAAACTCAAGTGTTGTCGATTTACCTGACTGGTGATTGATCATCTCCATAGTCGCAGGACGCCAGTGTTTATCCAAATACTGGCTGAAGTCTGAAGTTGAGAGCGTTTTCAGGAGTGAATCTTTACGGTCATAGAAATCTATTTTGAGCGCGATGTAGCGTTCTTTTTCAATCCATACGACCTGTTTGGTGTAGCCGCTGTTTTTGTCAACCGGGAAGCGCTCAATGACGAACGTGTCAGCGCCATCGATACTTTCGTCGCGCAGGTATTTATACTCGTATTTATCCACTTCCTGTGAGCCGATATCTTCAAACGCGAATTCACTGCCCATAAAAGGGCCGGATTTATTTTTTGATGAAATTCTTTTGACGCGCTTAAGCGCTGGCAGGTAGAGCCATTGTTCATCTGGCTTGTCAGAGTGAGACCAGGTCAGACTTGCTGTGCCTTTCACATCAGCGGGTTCGTCAAAGATAGACAGGCTTTTATCTCCATCTCCATTCACTTCAAGTGTTTTGACACGAACATTACGGATGCTTTCTTTTCCCGCGCGGTTGCGCAGCGTCATTTTCATGTTGGCTGAGCTGTCTACGAAACCCTGATCACGTGAATCGGCCTCCATAGCAATCGCCAGACCTTGTTCTTCAGGCGTGGCCGCCATGACAAGAGTGCTGGTCGCCAGCAGCAGACTTAACAGCGCCGTTTTTGATTTCAGTTTCATGGTTGATTTCATATCGAAGAGTCCTCGGCTTAACTGGCCGCCAATTGTGCGTTGTCTGCGATGCTTCCGTCGCGGTCTTTATCAACCAGCATCAGTAACGGGGGAAGTAGAAGAAAATCTATAAACAGGGCAATGCAAATGGTAATCGCCGTCAATAGACCCATATGTGCATTGAGCAGGAAGTTTGATTGAGCAATGATCAGAAAACCTGCCGTGAGAATGACTGTCGTGATGAACAGAGCAATGCCAACGGTGTTAAACGCATAACGGATCGCATCTTCGGTATTCATACCTCGTTCCCGTCTGGCTCTCAGGTACTTGCTTAGAAAATGTATAGTGTCGTCGACAACGATTCCAAGAGTCATTGCGGCCACGACAGATACCGCTAACCCGACTTGTCCGACGAACAGCGCCCACACGCCAAAAGCCACACCTGCGGGAACCAGATTAGGCACCAGGCTCAACAGCCCGAATTTCAGTGATCGCAGTGACACCATCAGAATTCCCGAGATCAGGATAAGTGCGAGTGTGGTGCCGCCCAGCATACTAATGATATTGCGTTTGGCAATATGCGAAAACATGATGGTCGGACTGGCACCTGCAGTGACGAGATCTGGTGTATTGGCTTGCATCCATTGCTCAACCTTATCTTCAAACGCCAGAATCTGGGTAGTTGATAATGTTTCAAGTGTGGCAGTCAGGCGGGTCGCTGATTTGTCTACATTGATCTGATTATTGAGATCGAGCCCGTACGGCAGTGACATTTCGTACATCAACAGGTATTGGGCAGCGAGATCACGTTCCTCAGGAATGCGATAGTAAGACTCGTCGTCAGCATGCATGTTCTTGTTAAGACGGCGGAACGTTTCGGAAATCGCATTGACGTGCTTAACTTCAGGTTGCGTATTGAGCCATTGTTCAAACTGTTCAAGCTGGCTAATGTAATCGGGCTCGTTAATACCGCTGGCGGTCTCAGAGTCAATAGAATAGTCGACAAAGTACATGCCGGTGAGCTGCTTGCTAATGTGATCCGTTTCGGTTCGAAACGGAATGTTCTCGTCAAAATATTCGACAAAGACGTCGTTTAATTCATTCTTTGGAATCATTGCAATTAACGCTACCACCGCCAGTCCAATCACGGGCAGTAGTATCTTGTGTTGCGCGATAACAAAATTAGCCACGGTATTCATCGAGTTGGATTTTCTGGCAGCTACTTTGGCAGGTCGTACCGGGAGTACCGCCATGAGTGCTGGCAGAAAAAACACCGCCAGTAAAAACGCATAGATCACACCGATTGCGGTGATGGTTCCCAGGTCATGAAAAGGGGGTGAATCACTGAAGTTCATGCTGAGGAATCCGATCGCCGTAGTAAGTGACGTTAGAAAAATCGGATTAAAATTGACTCGAATACTTTCTTTTATAGCGGTGACTTTGTTTTCTCCGGTGCGCATTTGTTGAAAAAATGTCACAAGAAAATGCACACAGTCGGCCACTGCGAGCGTCAGTATCAATGTTGGTGCAGAAGCTGACGGTGGTGTCAGTACAATGCCCATCCAACCGGCGGTTCCCATGGCTGCCATGATTGACATGATCATCACTAATAATGATCCTACCGTACCCCACAGGCTGCGTGTGAATACCAGGAAGCCAAGCAGGATGATTAGAAATGCCGCGGGAATCAGCGTTTGCATATCTTTAAAGGAGGCCTCGGGAAAGGCCTTATTCATGACAACCACGCCGGTTTTGTAAGCCTTTATATTCGGGTGAGCCTGCTCTATTTCGGCAATAGCGCCATCAAGGTAATCCATAATTTCTATGGGTTCTTTGGCGGGATCAATATTCGGCAATTCAAAGTTGATGTTGATACCGGTGACGTGAGCTTGCGGTGACAGCAACCGGTTGACAAGTAGCTGCTGGCTGAGTGCAATTTCTTTTAGGCGTGGCAGTGCATCTTCGGTGAGTGACTCAGCATCTTCAATTAGATCTTCAACGATAAGATCGTCTTCTTCTGCATACGTGTATTGAAAGTTACTGATTGAGTCAACACGGCTGGAATAGGGTGTCTTCCAGGCAAGTTCTGTCAGGGTGGCAACCGCCCGCAGGGTATCGGAGGTAAAGACTTCCTGATCAGCCGGTTCAAGCATAATCAGAACATTGTCGTTTTTCGCGTAGGTGTCCTGCAAGTCGTTGAATGCAGCCAGTTGGGGGTTCGAATCACCAAAGAACACCTGGTAGTCGTTGGTGAACTTGATGAATCGACCACCCGAGGCGAGAAACCCGACTATGATCAGCGTGACTAATATGGCTAGCCACCTGAATTTTATTAACCAATCCGTGTATGTTTTTATCATCGTGTCAGCTCTGTAGAGTCTGTGAGACTGCTGTGGGAACAGGGGATATGCTGGCTGGTGGTGTTGCACGCCACTTTTGTCTTCTTCAGGGAAGAGAGATGTGGTTTAGAGCGGCTAAACATCCACGTCCGAGGGGTGCAAAGTGTTTTGTTGTGGCGAAATTTTGCCACGCCCTTAGTTAATAAGAGCACACGCTTGTGCTTAGGAGGGTAGGTTAAGAATGTCAGTTACAGATGTCAAACGATCTGTTTAGGCACGCAACTGCCCGGCCTGGATTATTCATGAGGCAAACTCATTGACTTGGGACAGACAGGGGCAATAGTGCTGAACAGGAATTATCCAGCCTGGTATTGATTGTATTGACTTTGTTATTGCTGTGGCAGGACGAGAGGAAGTTGATTATGCAGCCTTTTTCCGGGACTCGTCGGCCCCGTTACGCTCTTCCACCCAGGTTGTAAAATCTTCAGGTTTAAGCGGGCGGCTGATCAGGTACCCCTGTATTTCGTCGCAGCGCTCTGCACGCAGGTAGCCGAGTTGTTGCTCTGTTTCCACCCCTTCCGCGACTACCGTTAAATCAAGGTTGTGTGCAAGCGTTATCATTGAAGTTACAATCGCGGCGTCACCGGGATCTGAAGTCAGATCTTTGATAAAAGACTGGTCGATCTTGAGTTTATCGACAGGCAGTCGTTTGAGGTAGCTCAGTGATGAAAATCCGGTGCCAAAGTCATCGATAGATACATGTACGCCCAGATCTTTGAGCGCTTGCAGGATAACTATCCCTTCTTCAACATCCTGCATTAATAGACTTTCCGTCAGCTCGATTTCCAGGTATGCGGGGTTGAGTCCGGTCACTTCCAGAGCACTGGTAATCACCTGTGCCATATCAGTTCTGACTAACTGAATAGCGGAACAGTTGACTGCCATAATGAAGGGGGGAATACCTTCACTCAGCCATTTCATCATTTGTACGCAGGCCGAACGCAGGACCCATTCCCCTAGAGGAACGATTAAGCCTGTCTCTTCTGCCAGTGGAATGAAATCAGCCGGGCTGACTCTTCCACGTTGTGGGTGGTTCCATCTAACTAACGCTTCTACGCCGGTCAGCGTAGTATCTTTGAGGGCTATTTTGGGTTGGTATTCGAGATGGAATCCGTCGTGTTCCAGAGCTTGTCGAAGGTCGCGTTCTAAAGAGAATCTTTCAAGTGCGAGTTTATGAATACTTTGGGAGTAGAACTGGTAACCGTTGCGACCTTGTTCCTTGGCATGGTACATGGCCACATCGGCGTGTTTAAGCAGCTGATCGGCTGAATCGCCATCGGAAGGATAGACACTGATGCCAATTGTGGTGGTAACGCGGACTTCAGTCTCTTCGATAGTAAAACTGTTTGCAAGCGCCTGACATATTCGGTCTGCAGCCACCGCAGCGTCTTCTATTCGATCAATGGAATTCAGCAGAACGACAAACTCATCACCGCCGAGCCTTGCAATTGTTTCTTTCATAGAGTTTGAAAGTGCAGTGCTTCGATTTACGTTGTCCGACCAGCGAACGGCTTCTTTCAGGCGTGTTGAAACGTTTCGCAGCAAGGTGTCGCCAGCGTTATGGCCGAGCGTGTCATTTACTTGTTTGAAGTGATCAAGATCGAGAAAAAGTAGAGCAAACCGGGATTTTGTCT
>CALLLY010000335.1 GCA_938008205.1 uncultured Granulosicoccaceae bacterium | reverse complement strand
GTGGCACCGCCGGTAATATCGTTACGCAATTCATCCAGGGTAAAACCCACTGCCAGCTTGGCGGCAACTTTGGCAATAGGAAAACCGGTTGCCTTTGAAGCCAGTGCCGATGAACGCGACACTCGCGGATTCATTTCAATAACAATCAGATCGCCATTGTCGGGGTTAACCGCAAACTGCACATTCGAACCGCCAGTTTCAACACCCACTTTACGCAGCACATCAATCGATGCATTACGCATGATTTGATATTCCTTGTCGGTGAGTGTCTGCGCCGGTGCCACCGTAATAGAGTCACCGGTGTGCACCCCCATCGGGTCGAGGTTTTCTATTGAACACACAATAATGCAGTTGTCAGCCTTATCCCTGACCACTTCCATTTCATACTCTTTCCAGCCAAGCACGGACTCTTCCATGAGGATTTCAGTGGTTGGCGAAAGTGACAAACCACGCTGACAGATCTCGGCAAATTCATCACGGTTATAAGCGATACCTCCACCGCTGCCACCCATAGTAAAAGACGGCCGGATAATCACCGGAAAGCCGATAATCTCGAGACCGGCATAGGCTTCTTCCATGGTGTGTGCCACCTGCGCTGCAGGCGTCGCCAAGCCGATTTCAGTCATCGCATGACGAAACTTTTCGCGATCTTCAGCCAGATCAATCGATTCGGGTCGCGCGCCAATCAGCTCGACACCATACTTTTCTAATATTCCTTCCCGATCCAGATCCAGCGCGCAGTTAAGGCCGGTTTGCCCCCCCATGGTTGGCAGGATCGCATCGGGCTTTTCTCTGGCAATAATTTTCTCAACCGTGCGCCACTCAACCGGTTCTATATAAATGGCATCGGCGGTGGCCGGATCGGTCATGATGGTTGCGGGGTTAGAGTTGACGAGTATCACCCGATACCCTTCTTCTCTGAGTGCTTTACACGCCTGCGCACCGGAATAATCAAACTCACAGGCCTGACCAATAACTATCGGCCCTGCCCCGATAACGAGAATGTTCTTGATATCGTCACGTCTAGGCATTTTGGTGCTTTTCAATCAAAGTAATAAAACGCTTGAACAGGTCTGCCACATCATGCGGGCCGGGGCTCGCTTCGGGATGACCCTGAAAACTGAACGCAGGCGCTTGCGTATGTTCGATACCCTGCAGTGTCTGGTCGAACAAAGAACGGTGAGTTGCACGCAAGGTTGCCGGCAGGCTTGTTTCATCCACGGCAAAACCGTGGTTCTGGCTGCTGATCATCACGCAACGACTATCGAGATCAACCACCGGATGATTTGCACCGTGATGACCAAACTTCATTTTCATCGTTGCAGCCCCGCTTGCCAGTGCGAGTAACTGATGACCCAGACAAATACCAAACAACGGCACGCGCTTGTTCAATAATTCTTTGATCGCAGCAATCGCGTAGTCACACGGCTCCGGATCACCGGGTCCGTTAGATAAGAAAACGCCATCGGGTTTCAGCGCCAGCACCTCACTGGCCGGCGTTTGCGCATTGACCACAGTCACACGACAACCCTGATCAACCAGCATACGCAGAATATTGCGCTTTACACCAAAGTCATAGGCGACAATGTGAAAGGGTGACTTATCGGGACGGGTGTGCTGATCACCCAGGTTCCACGTGCCCTCATCCCAGCTATAACTTTCCGCCACCGACACTTCGCGAGCGAGGTCTCTGCCTACCAGACTACCAAATGCCGCAATTCGATCTGTGGCGGCGGCGCTATCGGGTGCTTCACTGCAGTCGATCACACCAACCTGTGCGCCATGTTCGCGCAAGTGGCGCGTTAGTCTGCGGGTATCAACACCGGCAATAGCCACCGTGCCATGCGCCTGCAGATAGTCCGTCAGGGTTTGTTCACTGCGAAAGCTACTGGTTTTCAAGGGTGCATCGCGAATGATCAACCCGGCCGCATGCACTTTGGACGACTCTTCATCAAACCGGTTGACGCCCGTGTTACCAACATGAGGTACCGTTAGAGTCACCATTTGCTGAGCATAGGAAGGATCCGTCAGGATTTCCTGATAACCAGTCATGGCGGTATTAAAAACCACCTCGCCAACGGTTATGCCTTCAGCACCGATGGACAGGCCTTCGAATTTTGTGCCGTCCGCAAGCGTAAGTATTGCGTGTTTACGCAATGTGTCAGTCTCTGGTAGTGGGGAAAGGAAGAAGTGGGCCGTAGCCGTTGGGTATTTTAAGCAAACTACCCTTGGTTGTCTAACGGCAATCTTGATGGCAGAGCTGCGAAGGTGCGCGTACACTTGCGCTTCATTTCTTGGCCACCAATCAAACGCATTGGCAGTGCGCTCGAATACTCTATTACTGGTCAGGTCATGTCTAGCGCCAACCCAACAACAACAAGTCAGGTAACAAGCTCGTCCGACATCAGGAACCTGGTGGCGGCCTGTGCTGCCATCACCGTATTCGGGCTGGCATTTGGCATGACTGCGCCACTGCTGTCTTTATTACTGGCTGATCGCGATATCCCGTCAAACATCATCGGTTTAAACTCAGCCATGATGCCGCTGGGCATTTTAATTTTTTCGCCACTGATTCCCGTACTTGCCGACAAATTCGGGGCGCGGCAGGTGGCAATCACTGCGGCACTGTCAACCGCCGTACTTATCATTGGCTACAAAATTTTCGACAGCCTTGGCGCCTGGTTCCTGTTAAGAGCGCTTAACGGTATGACCATCGCCACGTTGTTTGTACTCAGTGAAGCCTGGATTGTCGGCGCAGCCGGCTCGGCACATCGCGGTAAAGTGGTCGCAATCTATTCGAGCATTCTTGCCGCAAGCTTTGCCGCCGGGCCATTGTTAATCGGATTCATCGGCGTGGAAGGCTGGACACCTTTTATCATCGGAGCACTGGCCATTACGCTTGGCACCCTGCCAATCTTCAGTATTCGCGAAGCGGTGCCCGCAGCCGCAACCGAGCATGGCTTATCCGGACCATTGGCGTTCACCAAAAAAGCGCCGATTCTGGTTGCCGCCGTCGGTTGCTTTGCGATCCTGGATTCTGCGGCCATCTCACTCCTGCCGGTCTATGGCATTGAAAATAACCTAACCCAAAGTGAAGCGGCGTTCGCCTTAACCGCACTGATCGTCGGCAACATTTTTCTGCAACCCCCGATTGGCTGGCTGGCAGACCGAATTGATGCGCGCACCATGTTTATGTGGCTTGCAGCAATCACGGTGGTAGCAACCGCATCATTGCCGTGGGTGTTGCACACATTTTTATTCTGGCCCGCTTTAATCATTGCAGGCTCAGCCGGGTATGGTGTGTATACCGTATCGCTGAAATCCCTTGGCGACCGATTCCAGGGCCGGGAGCTGATCACGGGCTCGGCCACTTTTTCAGTGGTGTGGGGCATTGGTGCGCTGGTGGGCGCTGTTAGTGGCGGCTGGTCGATCACTTTATCAACCGTTTTCGGATTACCCTTTTTACTTGCCGGTGTTTATCTGATATTTCTCGGCGGCAACTTCCTCAGACAAAGGTCTCAGCACGCAGTGAATGAAAAGCACACTGACTGACTGCTGACAACGCACACTTGCGGGACTACCAAAGTGAGTCATCACCATGCAACCCACCCTCGATTCCATTAATGCCGCCGCCGGGCGATTGCAGAAATATGTCGTCCGCACACCCACGCTCCCCTACTACGGTCTGGACGGCAATACGCATTTTGGCAACACCGAAGTGTGCCTGAAAATGGAATTGTTTCAGCGCACCGGCAGCTTTAAAGCACGCGGCGCCATTAATACCGCCCTGCATCTTAACGAAGATCAACGCGCCAGCGGCATCACTGCGTTCTCGGCTGGCAACCACGCTATCGCTTCAGCCTATGCAGCAAAAGTAGTTAGCACCAGCGCCAAAGTCGTGATGCCACGTACCGCCAACCCGTTCAGAGTCGCCTGTTGCGAAAAGCTCGGTGCTGAAATCGTATTCGGCGACACCATTAGCGAACTCATCGACATCGTCGAACAACTGCAGGAGCATGAAGGGCGCACACTGGTACACCCGTTCGAAGGCAAATACACCTTTGAAGGCACAGCAACCGTGGGTCTGGAACTGCTGCAGGATGTACCTGATCTGGATGCCGTAATCGTCCCGCTGGGTGGCGGCGGATTAATATCGGGTATCGCCGCCGCAGTTAAACAGATTAAACCCGACTGCGCGGTTTATGGGGTAGAGCCACAAGGCGCACAGGGAATGACACAAAGCCTGGCGGCAGGCGCACCGGTCAGCACAGTAAAGGTATCCACCATTGCCGACAGCCTTGGCGCACCGATGCACATGCCCATGTCATTCGCGCTGGTTCAACAGTATGTCGATGAAGTGGTGACCGTCTCGGACCAACAGCTTAGCGAGGTAATGCGCCATATGTTTACCGACTTGCAGCTTGCAGTAGAACCGGCATGTGCCGCAGCCATGACAGCGCTGCTGCATCCGCTTCGGGAAAAACTTGCCGGGCGCAAGGTAGGGCTAATCCTATGCGGCAGTAACATTGATCAAAACACTTTCGGTCACTACACGAAGCAGTAATAGAATAGCGGAGCAGCTATACTCCTTGCTCCACCTCCGAAACTCGAAAACGCATATGTCAATTATAGAGCTGGATCAGGTAAACAAATCCAAAGGCAATAACCCCTGGGGAAACGCCAGCGGCAAAGGTGGTGGCTTTGGCGGAGGCGGACCAAACCTCAAGCTCCCCAAGGGTTTGCTAGGCGCACTGCCACTCATCGCGCTGGTCGCCGTCGGTTTATTTATTTACACCGGGGTTTATACGGTACCCAGTGACTCCGTTGGGCTGGTAACACGTTTCGGAAAATACCTGAAAGAAGAACCATCGGGTCTGCACTTTAAAATCCCGTGGGGCGCAGATGAAGTCACCATCGTGCCGGTCAAACGCCAATTAAAACAGGAATTCGGTTTCGGTACTGCAGGCGCCACCAACCCAAGTCAGGTACGCAATGATACGCAGGCGCAAAGCCAGATGGTCACCGGTGATCTCAACGCAGCTCTGGTTGAATGGGTTGTTCAGTACCGCATAGAAGACCCGCGCAAGTATCTTTTCGATGTACGCAACCCCGGAGAAACCCTGCGTGACTTATCTGAATCCGTGATGCGAGAAGTAGTCGGTGACAGAACTGTCGATGAAGTGATAACCATCGGCCGTCAGGAAATCGAAGACGAAGCACTGGTTAAGATGCAGGAGTTAACCACCAAGTACGGCATCGGCGTCAGTATCGATCAAGTGCAGCTGAAAAACATTAACCCACCCAGGCCGGTGCAGGAATCGTTTAACGAGGTGAATCAGGCACAACAGGAAAAAGAGAGCTTAATCAACGCCGCCCGGCGCGAGTACAACAAACTGGTGCCACTGGCTGAAGGTGAAAAAGATCAAAGAATTCGAGCGGCAGATGGCTATCGATTAAAACGAATCAACGAAGCCGAAGGTGATGCCTCCAGATTTAACGCGGTACTTACCGAGTACTTAAAAGCACCCGAGGTAACACGCAGGCGCATCTATATAGAAACCCTACAGGAAGTACTTCCAGAACTTGATTCCAAAATCATCATTGATGAAAAATCACAGCAGGTACTGCCACTCCTTCCACTGGGAAATAGCGGCCTGGGAAATAGCGGCCTGGGAAATAGCGGCCTTGGAAACAGCAGCCTCGGCAACCAAGGGCTTACAAAATGAAATTTATTACAGCCATCATCATTGCGTTTGTGGTACTGGTGTTAACCACTTCAGTTTATAAAGTTCGCGAGACAATGCAGGTCATCATTACCCAGTTCGGTAAACCCGTGGGAGAAGCAGTCACCACGGCGGGCCTTAAGTTTAAGGTACCTTTCATACAGCAGGTAAACCCGATAGAAAAGCGGATTCTTGAAT
>CALLLY010000334.1 GCA_938008205.1 uncultured Granulosicoccaceae bacterium | reverse complement strand
TGCGTTACTCACTAAGCGAGGACAACACGCTGTCAATTGACTATCGTGCCACGGCTGATGCGCCCACAGTGCTTAGTCTGACCAACCACGGATACTTTAATTTGGGCGGTCATCGAAATGCGGGCAAAGATGGTGTGTTGGATCACTCGTTGTGGTTGGGTGCAGAGCAAGTGTTGCAAACAAACGCAGAGGGGATTCCCACCGGGAACCCTCTGCCGGTGGCTGATACCGGTTTCGATTTCACAACCGCGCTTTCAATTGCACAGCAAATCTCCAGGCTGAACGCTGCACGAGGGTTAGATAGCTTTGACCATTGCTACGTGTTGAACAGGCAGGACCCCGCGGCCATCCTGTACAACGAAGCATCGGGCAGATGCATGGAGGTGAGCACGACTATGCCTGGTTTGCAGGTGTACAGTTCAGGATTCGTGAGCGGTTGCGTCGGCAAACAAGGCGTAGTTTATGATCGTCGGGGTTCAATGTGTCTGGAAGCGCAGTATTTTCCTGACAGCCCTAATCAACCGGGTTTTCCTTCTACCACACTGCGACCGGGCGAGGTCTGGCAGGAGCGCACTGATTACTGTGTGTCGATTCGGGATTGATTGGGCCGTGCTCTGCTTTGATGGATGCCGCAGAAATCGATCAGTTTGAGTGTCTGTGAGTTGTATCCTTTTTGTAAAACGGTAATCATGCGCTGTGAGTAAAAAAGTCGTCACTTCCGCAGATGTCGCCAGAATGGCCGAAGTATCGCAATCGGCGGTGAGTCGCGCGTTCACGCCTGGTGCCAGCGTTGCGCCGGAAACCCGCAGTAAAATTATTGAAGCAGCAAACCAGTTGGGTTATCGACCCAATGCGCTGGCTCGAGCGATGATCAGCGGGCGCTCCAAGCTTATCGCGATGCTGGTTGCCTACATGGACAATCAGTTTTACCCGTATGTGGTCGAGTTGTTTTCGCGCCAGCTGCAAGAACAGGGATATAACGTTTTGTTATTCATGTCTGATCCGGGGCAGCAGGATCGACTTGTACAGAAAATGATGCAGTACCAGGTGGAAGGGATCATTATGGCATCTGCCACTCTTTCATCCAGCATTGCACGTGAATGCGCCGATACGGGAATTCCGGTGGTGTTATTCAATCGCTACGTACCGTCAACCCCTGCCAGTAGCGTGACTTCGGATAACCTGCACGGCGGCAGTCTGGTGGCTGATTTCCTGGTGCGTGGCGGCCATGAACGTATTGCGTTTATTGCTGGTGATGAAGACGCTTCAACGAACCGTGATCGCGAGGCCGGATTTTACAAAGGACTGGCGGCGCACGGTATAACACCCTGGGATCGTGTTGTGGGCGGGTACGGTTTTGAACGCGCAGCACAGGCCGCACGAACTTTGTTTAGTGGCGAGGTCAAACCGGACGCAGTCTTCGTGGCCAACGATCACATGGCCTTTGCCGTAATGGATGTGATACGAGAAGAGCTGGGATTGCGCGTTCCTGAGGATGTTTCAGTGGTTGGTTTTGACGATGTGCCCGAAGCTGCCTGGAAGGGTTACCAGCTTACCACGGTAACGCAGAGAATCCCGGATATGATCGAAGCAACAATGTCGATTTTGCTTGAGCAGATAGAGCATCAGGCTGTGAAAAAACGCGCCGCAGTGGTGGGAGTCAATATGGTTGTGCGCGGCTCAGCGCGCATCCCTTCATCGCAGTAAAGATCGCTACATTGCGTAGAAAATAGTGCAGAAAACAACCGCAAGTACTAGAAATTTGCTGCCTTCGAAAGCCAGATCCAGTGCCTTGAATACACCTGGATGATATTGCTGATTACGATGTCGGTACCGTCTCAGTCTGTTTTTTATTGTGCGATAACTCACCCAGTCCCCCCGGATTCGCTGAAAATTGAATGTTCCGTCAATAGAATAGCTCGTATTGACAGTTAATCAATTTGGAATCGATGAAAGGTCCGGTTGGTCTGGCTAAACCAGATATATGATTGCTGCGCAGAGTATAAGGAAAACGGCAATCGAGCTGCCGTGTAGCAAAATATCCATAGCCAGGATTCGACCCGGATGATCGTACTGATTACGATACTTGTAGTGACGGTACCTGGACCTAAGTTTCCTGAAAACCATAATGCTTCCTGCACTGTTGTCCCCAAGGTAGGGTAGCGTTATAAAATAGTGATCGCAAGTGCTTGATTCATGAAAATATTTTTTCCATGGGTGTATTCACAAATTATTGGTTATCATTTGCCTGTGTAAACCAGTGCGTCTCTCATGAAGTTGTATGTTGCCGAAAAACCGAGCCTGGGTCGGGCGATTGCCGAGGTGCTGCCTGGTCCGTTAAAGCGGCAGGATGGTTACATCGTGGCGGCAAATGGCGATCACGTTAGCTGGTGCATCGGCCATTTACTCGAGCAGGCCGAACCGCACGTGTACAATGCCGAGTATAAGTCCTGGCGCATGCAGCATTTACCTATTGTGCCCGACCAATGGAAACTCACTCCTAAGAAGCAAACCAAAACTCAGCTGGCGGTGTTGCGCAAACTGGTCGCTGATGCGGATGTTCTGGTGCATGCCGGTGACCCTGATCGTGAAGGCCAGCTGCTGGTAGATCAGTTGTTCGCCTACCTCAAGGTCAGTAAAACCCGACGCGCCAATATCGAACGCGTGTTGATAAACGACATGAACCAGACTGCCGTGCAGCGCGCCTTGCAGGAGGCGAAAAAAAACGGTGAGTTCGCTGCATTGTCTTCATCGGCACTGGCGCGAGCGCGGGCAGACTGGCTGTACGGTTTGAATATGACTCGCGCTTATACGATTCAGGGTCGTAAAGTCGGTTACGATGGTGTGTTGTCGGTGGGCAGAGTGCAAACCCCGGTGCTGGGGCTGGTCGTACGCCGATGCGAGGAAATCGATCACTTTGTTTCAAAGCCATTTTACGAAGTGATTGCGCATCTCGCCACACAAGAGCAGGAAAAGTTCATAGCAACGTGGCAGCCCTCTGAGGCGTGTGAGCCTTACATGGACGACAACGGACGTGTGCTGGTGAAAGAACTGGCAGAAAACGTTGTTAAGCGCATTAGCAACAAACCAGCAGTTGTACAAAAGATTGAGCATAAAAACAAAAAACTACGTCAGCCTTTACCGTACAGTTTATCGACACTGCAGATAGATGCTTCCCGACGTTACGGGCTGAGCGCGCAGGATACGTTGTCGGTATGTCAGTCGTTGTATGAAAAACACAAACTGATTACTTATCCGCGATCTGACTGTCGTTATTTACCACGCGAACAACTTTCTCAGGTTTCCGGAGTTTTAGAGGCAATAAAAAACAACCAGCCCGGCTATAACACGTTTGTTGAGGGTGCCGATAAGTCCCTGAAAACTGCTGCCTGGGACGATAAAAAAGTGGGGGCGCACCATGCCATTATCCCAACATTGCGCAAGCTCAACAGCAACGCGTTGTCGCAAAGAGAGCAGCAGGTGTACGGCTTGGTAGCCAGGCAGTACATAGCGCAGTTTTATCCACAACACGAATACATAGATAGCCGTGCAGAGATACTGATTGAGCGTGGTGTATTTGTCGCTTCCAGTAAGAAAGTCACTGTGGTTGGCTGGAAAACGCTGTATGAGGCGGGCAGGGAAAAACCGACTGAATCACCAGCAGAAACAAAGAAGCTTCCAACTTTAGAAAAAGGTCAGTCGCTGCACTGTGAAAGAGGAGAGTTGGTAGAAAAGAAAACCAGCCCGCCGCCTTATTTTACCGATGCAACCTTGTTAGCGGCGATGACGGGAATTTCGCGCTATGTTAAAGATCCGGAGGTTCGAAAAATACTTAAAGATACCGATGGGCTTGGCACCGAGGC
>CALLLY010000333.1 GCA_938008205.1 uncultured Granulosicoccaceae bacterium | reverse complement strand
CAATTTCACCGCCGTTCACTTCATAGTTGAAGTTGAGCAACCCCCGAAGTGTGGCTCCACGGGTATTTTGTTCGTTGGATTGTTTGGCAAACTTCCAATAGGCATCTTCACTGTTAGTTCGGGATGCTACCTGCAGATTTGCAATGGATGCAGGCTCCCACATATGGGTATCGCCGTGACGACGCCAATGAAAATCACCCGGGTTGGGCAGTACCGTCACGTTGTCCTCAAAGGCAAGCTGATGGCGACGCTGCATCTCTTCTGCCAGCACACTTAAGTTCACACCACGTACACGGCTGGCTGTGCCTACAAACGCCAGATCTACGACTTCGGTATCAAGCCCGACAATCTCAAATATCTGCGCACCTTTGTAGGATTGCAGCGTACTGATACCCATTTTACCCATGACTTTGAGCATGCCTTTTCCTACCGCTTTGCGGTAGATCGGCTCAATGTCTGCAGCAGACTTTATATGGGCAATATCGTTGAGCTGACCTTGCTCCCAGGCATTCCACAACGATTCAAACGCCAGGTATGGATTAATAGCATCCACGCCGTAGCCCACCAGTAAACAATGATGGTGAACCTCGCGTGCCTCGCCGGTTTCGAGCACGAGCCCGATCTGTGATCGCTGTGAACGCGCGACCAGATGATGATGTACTGCACCCACTGCCAGCAACGAGCTAACCGGAACCCGTGTTTCACTCACGTTTCTGTCTGACAATACGATAATGCTGTCACCGTCGGCAATTGCCTGACTGGCTTGCTCGCAAATTCGAGAAAGGGTGTTCTTCAATCCGTCACTACCGGTATTCACTGGAAAAGTAATATCGATAGTACGAGTGCGCCAGCCACGATGATCGAGCTGTTTGATCGATGCCAGTTCAGCGTTAGTAATGATCGGATGCGGGATATGCAGGCGGTTAGCATGCTCCGGCGTTGATTCAAGGACGTTGCGCTCAGGACCAATAAAGCATTCCAGAGCCATGATGACTTCTTCACGTATGGCATCGATAGCCGGGTTAGTCACTTGTGCAAAGCGCTGCTTGAAGTAGTCGTACAACATCCTTGGCTTTTCAGACATTACTGCCAGAGAAGCGTCATTACCCATTGAGCCCAGTGGGTCACGAATTTCTTTCACCAACGGCAACAACATGAACTGCATGGTTTCAGTGGTAAAACCAAATGCCTTCATGCGTGTAGTTAAGGTCTCTGTGTTGAGAGTTGCACCGGTTGCGGATGGCAGATCTGTCAGCTGCAGCTTATTGTCTGTGATCCATTCTCCATAGGGAGCACGGCTGGCTATGCCCTCTTTCAATTCCTCATCAGGAATCATTCTGCCCGCTTCAAAGTCAATCAAAAACATGCGTCCGGGCTGCAGCCGTCCCTTCTCGATCACAGTTGAAGGATCGATATCAACAACACCGACCTCTGACGCCATAATGCACTTATCATCGGAAGTAATGTAATAACGCGATGGTCGCAGACCGTTTCTGTCTAATACCGCACCGATCACAGTGCCATCCGTGAATGCTATCGACGCCGGGCCATCCCAGGGCTCCATGAAGCTTGAGTGATACTCGTAAAAAGCTTTTTTGGTAGCCGACATAGTTTTGTGGTTCTGCCACGCTTCTGGAATCATCATCATCACTGATTCCTGCAACTTGCGACCATTCATCAGCAGGAACTCAAGCATGTTGTCGAATGATCCCGAATCTGAGCAATTCGGTTCAATAACTGGAAACAGTTTATCGATGTCTGCACCAAAAACGTCACTTTGCGCTTGCGACTGCCGTGAGTTCATCGAATTCACGTTGCCTAACAAGGTGTTGATCTCACCGTTGTGGCTCATAAATCGATTAGGCTGCGCTCGATCCCACGACGGAAAAGTGTTGGTACTAAAGCGTGAATGTACCATGGCAAAGTGGCTTTCAAAGCGAGCATCCTGCAAGTCTTTATAAAACTGAAACAACTGCAAAGGCGTTACCATGCCCTTGTAAACAATTACCCGGGATGACAACGAGCAGACATAAAAAACTTCATCTTCAGGGACGATTTTTTCGTTACGAATACGCGTTGTTGCCGACTTGCGAATTAAATAGAGGGTGCGCTCCAGATCATCACCGGTCTGACCGGCACCTGAAACGAAAAGATGTTTAAACGCAGGCATGGCACTGCGCGCGGCATTACCGAGATCCGCGCCTTCCACATCCGTTTCCACATCCCGCCAGCCAGTTAACTGTGCGCCTGCGAGCGAAATCTCTTCTTCGACTATTTCCATGCAGCGCTTTTGCGACGCAGCATCGTTGGGTAAGAAGACAATACCTGCGCCGTAGTGGCCGGATTCAGGCAACTCTTGCGAAGCACCGGAGGCATGGGCGCTAAAAAGCTGATGCGGAATGCCGGTCATGATGCCTGCGCCATCACCGGTGTTGGTCTCGAAACCCACACCACCACGATGTTCCATCGCGCAGTTCATCTGATGCGCGTCACGAACTATCTGGTTGCTGGCACGCCCCTTAATATCGCACACAAAGCCTACACCACAGCTGTCTTTTTCAAGGTCGGGGTCGTAGAGGCCGCTCTTCGGCGGAAGCCGTGTTGTCATCTATTATTCTCCGTGCCAGCGGCGAGAGTCCATCCTGTCGGGCTTACCGACATGACGGTAACAAGTTGGGGTTACTGCAGTGAGAACATCACTTTGTCTGTACTCATTCGGGGAAGGCCGCATGCTTTTGACGCGAGGCTGTAAGTCCCGTTATTGATCTGAGTACGATTCGGGGTGCGAGATGGATGCAAACTGCTTATGGTCTGCGAGTACTTGTTGTCAGTACTCTTTTATATTTCTACCCTCACACCGATTGCTAAACTTATAGTAATTCACTTCGCAGATCAATCGCCGAGCGCCGTTGTGAAGACAATCGTTTGACGATTTTCAATGCATTTGCAACCGCATTCACAACGTTTTCATGATGATAGAGGCATTTTGGCCAGATCAAACGGCGGCGGCGGAATGTTTTTCCTGCCACCACGACCACAATCAAACAATGCTTACTATGTTTCAATTTCTTTACACAAATGCGCTACAAGAAGATTCTAAAGCTACAGTGCACGGCGGCGGTGCTGAATCAGTAAGAGCCAACCTCTGGAGCGCCGAATGAAAGCACCATCAACGCCGGTGATGGGTAGTGTCATCACTATTGATCATGCATCATATCGCTACTTGCCCAGGCCAATCATATGCCCGTCACCCTTGAGAGTATTGCAACCATTCGCTCGTGCTATACGCAAAGATTCGGCATTCCACGCCAGGCCGGGCTGGTGCCTTCAGCGCATGCCGTAATCGCCTTTGAAGCCAATGAGCACAATTTGTTATCGCTCAGAGGACTTGAAGAATTTTCTCACATCTGGGTAATTTTTCTTTTTCATAGTCAACATTATGAAAAAGCAAAACCGCTGGTCCAGCCACCGAGGCTTGGCGGTAAGAAAAGCATCGGTGTGTACGCAACCCGCAGTCCGAACAGACCAAACCCGGTTGGCTTGAGTTGTGTCGCGTTGGAAAAAATAGAACCCTCAGAGACCGAAATATTGCTTCATATCCGCGGTGGTGACTTTCTTGATCAGACACCGGTACTCGATATCAAACCCTATGTCGCCTTTGCCGATGCGGTCGACAATTCAACGTGCGCATGGGCCGCTCCAATCACTCAACATCAACCGGTAGTCTGGGAACATGGCACCTTACAATCACTCAGTCAGTTATGCACGGAAGACGGCAATCCCGCAGATTCAATTCAATGCATTATTGAAGAAACCATCTCCCTTGATCCAAGACCCGCCTACGAAAGAAACAAAGACGGCAAAACCGGCCAGCAATGGCACATGCGCCTGTATGACTATGATATTTCTTTTGGTGTGAACAACGGTATTGCTGCTATTCAAAAGGTGCAACGATATCTGCCGCCTCACCAGCAATAAGATTTAGTCACCACTTACTGCAAAGCCTTCGTCTCGGCACAGCGCAGTTCCACCGCTGTTCCCTGATAAATTACTGCCACCAGCACAATTGCACCTCCAATCAGTGTCGCCGTTTGCGGCACTTCATTGATAAACCACCAGACCCAGATCGGCGCAAGTGCGGTTTCAGTCAATGCCAACAGAGGCACCTGAGCGGCAGGTACACTGCGGGAAGCCAGCGTGATCAGTATGAACCCGAAGCCAACCTGCATGCTGCCCATAAAACAGGACAGCAACAAGTCGTGAGCGGATACTGAAAAGCCTGGTAGGAAAGGTAAACAAAAAATCGCCGCTACCAGACCGGCCAGTGCGGTTGCCGCAATCACATCACGCTGGCCAGCAGCACGCAATACAACAACCATAATAGAAAAGGACAACGCAGCAAGCAGAGCGTACAGATAACCAATCAGATCTCCGCGGCCCAGGCCGCCGGACACCATAATCCCCACACCAAGTATCGCCACAATCATTGCGATCCAGGTTTTATAATGCACAATCTCACGCAATACCAACCACCCCAGAATCGCTGCGATAAAAGGGCCAGCGCTTAGCATTAGTACTGTGTTTGCAACCAACGTACTAAACAAGCTCAGAATGTAGAAAATGAAGCCGCCGGCAAGCGCGAGTGACACAATATAGTCTACTGGCGTAAGTGCCTGGAATGCAGGCATTACCCGGCCTTTGTTTTTGACTGCCATAAAAATAATCAGCGTAATGAAAAATGACAATGATCGATAGAACAGTACCTGCCATTGATCAGCCGATTCAATGTAACGCACAGTGAGCCCGGCACCACTGAGGAATACGCCTGCTGAAACGGCGTAGATAACACCACGAAAATAGGTTTGCATATGCTTACTTTTATTTTTGCTATCAGGCCAGTGCTTCTTTGAGCACCTGTACGGCATGGCGAGCACTACGACTGCTGCAGTCAGCGATCTGATGGCGGCAGGAAGTGCCATCCGCGACAAACAAAGTATTTTCATCGCTCGATTCTATCGCCGGTATCAGGTCCAGCGCAGCCATCTGTTTCGATACCGTCTCAGTATCTTTATGGTAGCCGAAAGAACCTGCCATGCCACAGCAACCAGAGTCTATAACCTCGACTGACGCTTGCGGCAGAAGGCTGAGTGTCTGTGACACTGATCGCATCAAATCGAATGCCTTCTGATGACAATGACCATGCACTTTTATGGTTACAACCACAGACTTGAACTCCGGTACATGAAGTGTTCCGGACTCCATTTCACGAGCAATAAATTCTTCGAATAGAAAAGCGTTACTGGCGACTGCCTGCGCCTGAT
>CALLLY010000332.1 GCA_938008205.1 uncultured Granulosicoccaceae bacterium | reverse complement strand
TTGTCTTCCAGCCCGGTCTCAATGAAGAGCTCGCCGCCACCGCCTGCAGCGGCACACAACAAATCAATCTGCAGGGCGACGGTGCCTACGATGGTGTTTTCAGTATGTGGTACGGCAAGGGCCCGGGGGTTGATCGCTCCGGCGACGCATTTCGCCATGCCAACAATTTCGGTACCGCAGAGCATGGTGGCATGATTGCTCTGCTGGGTGATGATCACGCCTGCGAATCATCAACCACCGCCCATCAAAGCGAATACGCCATGGTGGATGCCATGATCCCGGTGCTCAATCCGGCTGGCGTGCAGGATATTCTCGACTATGGCTTGTACGGTTTTGCGATGTCGCGTTTTAGCGGCGGTGTGGTTGGCTTTAAATGCGTGCACGACACCGTCGAAGCAACCGCCTCTATCGAGATCAGTGAAGAGCGCACTCGCATCGTGTTACCCGCTGACTTCCGCATGCCCGAAGGCGGTTTGAATATTCGTCGTCCAGATACTTTTTTAGAACAAGAGCAACGCGTTCATCACTTCAAACTCGATGCAGCACGGGCTTTTGTTTACAGCAACAAACTCGACCAGTGCGTGATAGACCCACCCGATGCCTGGCTTGGTATCGCCACCACCGGTAAGTCATACCTCGATGTCAGGCAGGCACTCAACGAGCTCGGTATTACCGATCAAATCGCAAAACACTTAGGCATTCGATTGTACAAACTGGCAATGCCATGGCCTTTAGAACCCGAAGGTCTGAAACACTTCAGCCGTGGCCTGCAATCTATTGTCGTGGTCGAAGAAAAGCGCGGATTAATTGAAGACCAAATCAAATCACAACTTTACGGACGAGCAGATGCCCCTTCAGTAGAAGGTAAAACCAACCTTCGAGGGCAACTGCTGTTTCAATCCACCGCAAGACTTAACGCGACAGATATCGCCATTGAGCTTGGCAAAAGAATACTCGCAAAGACCGCACATAACGGTGTCGCCGGGCAGCTCGAGCGGTTAACTGCCATTGTGCAAAGAAACGCTGAACGCGACCCGCCCTCCATGAGCAGACTGCCGTACTTCTGTGCAGGCTGCCCGCACAACACCGGCACCAAAGTACCCGAAGGCAGTAAAGCACTATCCGGTATAGGCTGTCACTTCATGGTGCAGTGGATGGATCGCAGTACCGCAGGCTATACACAAATGGGGGGTGAAGGCGCCAGTTGGATTGGCGAGGCACCTTTCAGTAAAAATTCGCATATGTTTCAGAACATCGGTGACGGCACTTATTACCACTCCGGCATCCTCGCGCTGCGGGCAAGTGTTGCAAGCGGGGTTAACGTGACTTTTAAAATTCTGTTTAACGATGCTGTCGCCATGACCGGCGGACAACCTATGGACGGCCCGTTGACACCTGCTGCCATAACACAGCAGGTCTATGGTGAAGGTGCTAAACGTATTGCCGTTGTTACCGACGAGCCGGATAAATACCCGGCCAATACACCCTGGGCTCCTGACGTTTCTATCCATCACCGCGACACCTACGATCAGATACAAAGAGAGTTTCGTGAAATCGAAGGCACCTCAGTCATTATTTACGACCAAACCTGTGCTGCCGAAAAACGCAGAAGACGCAAACGTGGTGAATTTCCAGATCCGCCAAAACGATTGTTCATTAACACTGATGTGTGTGAAGGCTGCGGTGATTGCGGTGTTGCGTCAAACTGTGTTGCCATTCTGCCGCAGGAAACCGCACTGGGCCGCAAACGCAAGATCGATCAGTCAGCGTGCAACAAAGACTATTCCTGTGTGAAAGGTTTTTGCCCCAGCTTTGTCAGCGTACATGGCGGAGCACTTCGTCAGGGCAAAAAGGACAACCAGCAACTGCCGGCCAGTGACAACAGCAATATCACACTCACCGATCCTGCGTTACCCGAAATCACTGACCAATATAATATTGTGCTCACCGGTGTTGGTGGTACCGGGGTGGTGACCATTGGCGCTATCGTCGGCATGGCAGCCCACATCGCAGGTTTAGGTTGCTCCATACTCGACATGCTGGGCCTCGCTCAGAAAGGCGGATCAGTGACCAGCCACATCATCATTGCCCGCCAACCCGAAGATATCTCAACCACACACATTGCCGCAGGCGGTGCTCATTTACTACTTGGGTGCGATATGGTTACTTCGGCATCAGCGTCGTCACTCGACAGGTTGTCACACCACCACACACATGCTGTCATCAATACCCACGCAATGATGTCCGGTGACTTCACGCGCAATCGCAATACACAATTCCCGTCACAGTCACTGCAACAGTCTATAACCGAAAATGCCAGTGACAGCCGCTTTGTCAATGCAACGCAACTGGCAGAACAGTTACTTGGCAATACGATTGGCGCCAACATGTTCATGCTCGGCTACGCCTGGCAATGCGGTCTGGTACCACTGCCACAGCAAGCGATAGTTAAGGCCATAGAACTCAACGGACAATCGGTTGCTATGAACCTCAGTGCGTTTGAATGGGGGCGTAAAGCCGCTACGGATCAGGCAGCGGTTGAAGCGCTGGCCACCCCTGCCGTTGTGGTAGACCTGCCGGAAAAACTCACTGAAAAGCTGCAGTCAAAACCCAGTAGCAGCCAAAACATCGATCAACTCATACAAGACCGTATTGCCAGACTCACCACCTATCAGAACAAACGCTATGCCGACAGGTATCGCCAGGCGATAGATCAGGTAAAAAACGCAGAGCAGTCTCTTGGTACCGACATGACTCTAACACGGGCTGCCGCAACGCATCTATACAAGCTTATGGCCTACAAAGACGAATATGAGGTCGCGCGTCTTTATCGGGACGATGCCTTTACAATATCAATCAACAATCAGTTTGAAGGTGACTTCACACTCAGGTACCACCTGGCACCACCGCTGCTTGCCAGAAAAGATCCGCTCACCGGAGTACCCCAAAAGCGCGAATTCGGACCATGGATAATGACCTTATTCAAAACTCTGGCACCACTAAAAATTCTACGCGGCTCACCACTGGATATTTTCGGGTTTACCAGCGAACGAAAGCAGGAACGGCAACTACGTGATGACTATGAAGCGCTGCTAAGCGAGCTCTCTGCCACACTCAACAACACCAATTACAACACCGCCTGCAAACTTGCCGAACTACCTGACGGCATTCGCGGGTTCGGCCATGTCAAAGCCAAAAGCATTCAACAGTACCACAGCGATAAAGCTGCGTTACTGGCAGATTCACCAAAAAAAATCGCAGCCTGAATATGAAAACTATCGGACTCCTCGGCGGTATGAGCTGGGAAAGTACTGAGCTGTACTACCGACTGATCAACGAAGGCGTCAAAGCAGAGCTGGGCGGATTACACTCGGCCAAAATCGCCATGGTGAGCGTCGACTTTCAGGAGATAGAACGCCTGCAACACCAGGGGAACTGGGCTGGTGCGGCACTAGTGCTGTCGCAAGCAGCACAGCGTATAGAGGCGGCAGGTGCAGATTTTCTTCTTATTTGCACCAACACCATGCATAAGGTCGCCAATGAAGTACAGGCGGCTATTGATATCCCGTTACTGCATCTGGCCGATGCCACAGCAAAACGTATTGTCGACGCTAACATCACAACCGTTGGCCTGCTTGGCACTAACTTTACGATGGAACAGGATTTCTATAAAGGCAGGCTCCAACAACATGGCCTTACCGTTATCACCCCGGATAAAACAGACAGAGAAAGTGTACATCAGATAATTTATCAGGAACTGTGCCTGGGAAAAATTACCAGCAGCTCCAGAGATAAATACCTGACTATCATCGAAAAACTTGCCACAGAAGGTGCCACCGCTGTGATTGAGGGGTGCACAGAAATCACTTTACTGGTACAGCAACAGCACACCGATATTCCCCTGTTTGACACTACAGCCATCCACGCCGAAGAGGCAGTGCGACTGGCCTGCGACCAACAATAATCTACAAGCCACAATAGTAACTGTACATGCATACAGTTTTTAGTACACTGAGTTGTCCACCCTCAAAGTTGGCAAACATGACAGAACAACAACAAGCCTACCTGCTGCAACTCGCGCGTCAGATTTCCACAGTACTGGCCGCCTGTGACGAAAACGGCAGCGCAGAGATTATTCTTGGCAGCAATCGGCGCGGAGACAAAGTCATTCAGGTTCGGCTGGTGGCAGAGAAAAAATACATCCCGAAACCGGCATCAACCACCCACTGACCGACGCACCGGGCAGAATTCGCTGGTTCTGGCAAACGACCTGTACGGAATTCAGTACCGGTAAACCTGCAGGGATCGTAGTACCGCTATTGGCTCAGAACGCCTGGAAAGATACAATAGCTGTACCTGCCAAATAGCTTACTCTGTGCTGCGAAATAAACCCGCCGAACTCGCCCCGCACTATTATCTGAATAACCTCAGAGTAATAGTCGACTACGTCTTTGACCACTACCAGCCACTACTGTCTGATGATGAAGCCGGTTTTTACGAAGCGTTTGTTTCACTTCCTGAAAATTGCCAGCAATTGCTCTGTCGTCTGTTGCTCCGCAGCAATCAGTATGTGCGGCGTGCAAAAATCAGTTATGCAGAAATCAACGCGATTGATGATGCGTTAATCAAGCTGGAGCATACCGGTTTTATCACTCGGGTTGACAGCCAGCGGTTTACTGACTGGATCGGGGTATTTGCACAAGCTGAGCTCCCTCCTGCCCTGCAAAAAACCTGTCTCACCGACAATCATTGGGTTGAAACAGATCTGTTCGGAGACTCGCCCATTGAGCTGCTCACACAGCATGAAAAAATTTATCAAGTACAACACAAAGATACCTACGCTTTATATTCATTGTTGTTCTTTGGCAATCTGCATCAGAATATCAGCGAGTTCGTATTATCCGATCTCGGTCATCGTCTCTACGAATCCTATCTCACAGACCACACCCAACTTCCCTTTAAAAGCAGGGATCAGTTGTTAGCCTACTGTCAGTACTATCTTTGCAGAGATCAATATGAAGAAGCGGCCCAACAGGGCGCTGATGCTCTGCTGAATCTGCACCAGCAACTTCCCGAACAAACCTACAATGACCAGGTACTGGCTCGACGTATAGAAAACTTAAGCAATAAAATTGCACGGCAACTTGAACGCGAGAACGCCATTCAACAGGCAATACAGATATACCAGTACAACACTCGTCACCCTGCACGCGAACGCCTCGCGCGGCTGGAAGCCAAACAAAACAACCTGCAGAAATCATTGGATATCTGTACAGCCATTAAAGCATCACCGGCACATTCAGAGGAACTTGAATTTGCTCAGCAGTTTTCAACAAA
>CALLLY010000331.1 GCA_938008205.1 uncultured Granulosicoccaceae bacterium | reverse complement strand
GGTCGTAGGTCACCAGTACCGTGCCTTTTGTGACAGTCTCGTTGGGACGAACATGAATCTCTTTGATTACGCCGTTCAACCCGGAAGCGATAACATCGGGCTCCAGCGCGACAACCTGGCCTTCGGCAATCACACTTTGCCGTACCGGTAACGCCATCCCAACCAATACGGCACCCAGAGCCAGATACCGGGCAACTTTTACCCCGGCCAGTTTGATGTACAACGGCTGCTGTGCAGGCACCGCAGGTAAGCTTCGCCAGGCGTGATCGGCCACTTCAGCGACTTGCTGAAGCAACTGCAGTTCGGATAACGACCACTCCTGAAAGCGGATATATACCAACGTGGCATCCTGCCCGGCCAACGCTGCGCAGACGACCTGATCGATCTGCAATTCACGCATCGTACGACCCAGATAAGTTGGCAGGCGATCCGCCTGATGCACGGTGGTATTTTCCAGATACACATCAGGAGAATTCACCAACGATTCGCATAGCTCTACAAGGGGTGCCTGCGGATCAAATTCTGAGACTCCGGAAATACATCGCACCGTTTGCCGGCCGCTGCCCGACATCTGCAACAGCAACGCGGTATCGTATTTAACTAAACGGCGTGTGCGATTACACAGGGTGAATGCCAATACCTGCTTGGTTGTCGCAGCCCGAATGTCCTTTTCCAACGCGATAAAGTTACCGAGCTTTTCAACCACCCGATCTGTCGCTACCGCAACCATTACTTCAGTACCGCCACGCCACTCATCCCTGACCATAGTTCCGGATAGGTGGAGGTTAATCTGCCAATTACTTTTACGGTCTGACTAACTGCATCAACACGAGGAATAATTCGATCTATTACCGCAGGATAAGACTTGTTAGTCTCAGTTATATTAAGATCAAATGTTACGCCCGACTGAAGGCGGGACAACATATACGATGGTGCCAGAAACTCGGTTGCAAGCTCGCGGTTATCGACAATCTCCAGCATTTTACTTTTTGCCTGAACGTTTTCGTGTGCATTCACCCAGGTTTGAATCACGTTGCCGTCATAGGGAGCGATCACAGTACACAGACTGACCTGATGTGCCGCAGCGTCGACATCAGATCTGGCTTTGGATAATTCTGCTTTACTTTGCGCGATCTGCAACTGACTGGCAGAATTCAGCTCTGCGAGCTGCTTAACCGTTTCGTGTTCTTTGGATACAAACGACAGTTGTGCTTTTGATTTCTTTAACGCTGTTTTCTGCACTGAGCAATCGAGCGTTAGCAACACATCATTTGCGCTAAAACTTTGCCCTTCCTGAACATGCACATTTTCAATCAGCCCATCTATCTGGGCAGATAACACCGCCGTGTTAGATGCCTTAACAATAGCGGTCAGGCTCTCCTGACTGTACACGCAGGTGGGTAATAAAAAAAAAGTACTGACACTGATGATCCAGCTGTTAACTCTACGTACTGAAATAGTCATTATTTTTCCTTATAAGAGGTTTGTATACGATCTATCGCAGTGCTGTTCGGAGCACCCGGAAATCAGGGTTCTCTTCGAATGGTTTAGTCTTTAGATAAGTTTCCACCTGCCCGGCCAAAGACTTTAGATCAAGATTGCTGTCAAGTGCTGTTGCCGGCTGATACCCCACACTGTTGTAAAGCACTCCCATGGCATTCTGCCATTCAGCCAGTGACATAGAGTATCTCAGCGCGGAAACCAAACGACGGGCCTTGGCCTGAATCATTGTTAACTGATCAATCTGATCAGCCTGCAGGCGTTTTACATACTGCTGATACATACCATCATCAACACGATACAGCTCTTTCGCTATACCCAGTTCCTGCTTCGATTGGTACAACTGATGGGCGGCAATGTCCACCTGAGTGAGGACCGCCACACTGAGAGCACGACGTCTTAAGTCTGCTATCTCGACCTTAGTTTTGGCGTTGGCCACTGACTTTGGCCCTGACAGCAGGTTAATAAGGTTCCAGCTGATCTGATAACCGGCAGAGGTCCAGCTGTTATTCAGCAGAAAGCTGTTGTCGTTGGAGTTATAACCGGTAAAAAGCTCCAGACCGGGGATCATTTTTAAGCGAGACTTTTTAACTTCTTCCAGTGCATTGCGCTTTTTATAATCTTCTTCGATAAGCTCTGGCCGGTTGATCAGCGCCAGATTGTGTAACTGTCGAATATCGGACGGTTCCAGTGATACCGGAGGTATGGCATATTTTTCAGAGCGCTTTACTTTGTATTCGGTAAACGGAGCCAGCCCGATTAGCGCCGTGAGTTCGATCCGTGCATCAGCAGACTCGCGCTGTAAAATCATCATTTGCCGCTGCAGATCAAGGAGCGCACGCTGATACTCCAGGCACTCTTCCAGTGGCTTCAGCTTTGCCTGCTGTGCGGCGTAGGAATCATTCAGTCCCTGTCTTATTTCAGCCAGTATTGTTTCGATTGTCTGCTGCAACGGTTCGGCAGCAGCAACCCGCCAGTATGCAGAACGCACATCGCGAATAACGTTCTGCAATACCTTACGCTGCCGCTCAACAGCAATAAGGGCATCATTGCCAGCTTGCTTTGTGTTGTAGTAGGCAATACCAAAATCAAGCGTGTTCCAGCTTGCCTGCAGGCGTGAATTAACAATGCCTTTGTCCTGAGAGGTAGATGCCCCGAAGTTCGGTACCCCTGAAGTCAGATTCAGGCTACTGGATGCAGAGCGTTTATCTCGTACGTCGTAACCCGCTGACGCCGCCAGTTCGGGAAGCTTGTTGTAATCAGAGATAG
>CALLLY010000330.1 GCA_938008205.1 uncultured Granulosicoccaceae bacterium | reverse complement strand
AATGCCAACGTAGAGGGCCACACCAAATCCGAAGCGGAACTTTACTCCGGTTTAAAACAACTGGTTGAGAATGCACCCGGTCGCGTTGTAGTCACCTGCTTCGGCAGCAACCTTGCACGCGTTGCCACACTGGCACGCATTGCCGAGGAAACTGACAGGCACCTGGGATTACTGGGTCGTTCGATGATCAATATGGTGGGTGCGGGCCGGGCCACCGGACTGCTGCCGGTTAAAGATGTGAGTGTCGATTCAAAACACCTGGGGTATCTGCCACCGGAAACAGTGTTGCTGTTAGCAACCGGCAGCCAGGGTGAACCAAACACCGCGCTGCACCGCTTAAGCATCAGCACGTTTCGCGATATGGAACTGCAAGCCGGAGATACTGTGATCTTCAGTTCACGAGTGATACCCGGTAACGAACCCTCCGTGGAAGCATTGATTGCGCGTCTGGAAGCCAAAGGCGTGACAGTAATCACCGAAAGTCGCAGCGCGCTGCCTATTCACGCGTCCGGACATCCGGCGGCTGACGAACTGCGCACCATGTACGAGTGGGTACAGCCCGATGTCGCGATTCCGGTTCATGGTGAAGCCGAACACCTGCAGGCCAACGTCAAAATTGCCAGTGAGTCAGGCATTGACCGGCAGCTGTGCGGAGAAAACGGAGATTTGTTTATGATCGCTCCAACCAAGGCAATTCGTCGCAAAGCTTTTTCAGTCGGCCGACTGACGCTGCAGGGCAGCAAACTGATCCCTGTTTTGTGAAAGACCTTACCCAGGGTTCTATTCTCAAACACCTGATTACTCTGTCGATTCCCGCAGCACTCGGGCTGATCTTTAATACGCTATATAACCTGACGGACTTCTGGTTTGCCGGGCTATTATCCGATCAGGCGCTGGCAGGTGTGTCTATCGCCGGCAGCGTGTTCTTTCTGATCATTGCCATCGGTGCCGGTATGCAGGCAGGCACTACGGCGATGGTCGCCTCCGACGTTGGCAAAAAGCGTATGGAGAATGTTCACGACTGGGTGAATCAGGCCACCGGCCTCGGGCTTGTGATCGGCTGCTTCAGTCTTGTGGCAGGTTTTTTTATCGCCGATGACCTGATCGTATTTCTCGGTGCCGAACCAGACATTGAACCACTGGCTCGCGAATACGTGGTAATTGTTTTGTTAGGCAACTTTGCGTTTGTACTGATGTCTGTCGCCGCCGGTGCACTGATGGCTCTGGGTGATACCAAGTCTAATCGAAACGCACTGGCTGCCGGATTCTTTGCTAACTTTGCGCTGAACCCGTTGCTCACCTTCACACTGGGGCTGGGTGTTACCGGCCTGGCATTGTCTACGGTAATTATTAAGGCTTGCTCAGCAGCGTATTTATTTTACGTGCTTCGTAAAACACTGGGCAAAAGCAATTGGCCTGCATTTAATCTGCAACGCTGGCGGGAATTAGCAGCTCAGGTATTACCGGCAAGCTTTAACATGCTAACGATAATACTGGGCGGGTTTATCACGGTTTATTTTGTCGGTCGCTTTGGCAGTGAACACGTTGCCGGTTACGCAGTGGGATTGCGTTTAGAGCAAGTGTTGTTACTGCCGGCTCTTGGATTGTTTAATGCGGTCATGGCAATTATCGGCCAGAACTACGGTGCGGGAAATACACAGCGGATACTCGAAACCTATAAAAAGGGCGTTTGGATAGGACTGTTTCTATCGGCGATTTTTATCCCGGTTATGGTGTTTTTGTCACCGACACTGATGAGTCTGTTCAGTAAAAACCCCGACATTATCAACACCGGGGCCACGTATTTACGTATAGATGCCATTGCTTTTTTTGCGTACGTGGTGCTGTTTATCAGTGTGGCGAGTTTACAGGCCGTAAAACAACCGCTGTTTCCTATGTTTCTTGGTATTGTGCGGCAGTTGATTTTACCGGCCAGCATCAACGCCTACTTAATTATGGTGCTGGGGTATCCGATGATTTCGTTGTTTATCACCATTGTGAGCGTGGTGGTAATTAGCGCAGTTGTCTCTCACTGGTATACCTTTAAACAACTTAAAGCGTTGCCAAAGCGTGAATTGGAAAGCGAAGCGGTGGCGGTTTAGAATTTTCCCAGTAGCGTTTCAATGCGGAAGAAACTCTGAAACGCCATGCTGTAGTTATTATCGGCACTCCAGCTAACACCCGGCCAGAATTCATAGTAAAACCACTTTCGCCAGAAGTTGTGACGAAAACGGAACCTGACTGAATTACCGCGATAATGTTCGGTATCTTCCCCGTTGAGCCGGGTGGTATAGCTCGCCAGCAGTTCCAGCGCCAGGGCTCGTTTTTCATCGAAATCTGTATACAACCCAAGAGTTTCACTGATTAGCGCGCCATGGCGATCATCACGCCACAGTATATCTGTAGATGCACGCAGCACCAGAGAGTCGCGTTCGTCCAGCGTCCGGCTGAGGTCATATCGCAAACGGTTTTCAAAGCCGGATGACGAGTACTGATAAAGATTGTTGGTCAGCTTGCTGTGAAACCCGGTGAGATCATGTGCGTAGTCCAGTGACAGGTTGATTCTGCCAAACATCTGTACTTTGTTATCCCGCCAGCGCGCACCCAGATCAAAGTTCACGAAGCCGTTTTCTCTGGCCTGTTTGATAAAACGCAACGCAAACGATAATCCATCGGTATTGCTGTCGCCTGCAGCAGAACCTTCATCCGCTGGCTTGAGATCCTCTTCAGTGCTGATTAACAGGCGTAATCGCTTTTCCGATCGCGGCAGAACCGCTCGTACTTTAATGGTGCCTTTTAATTCGGAGCGGCTGTTGCCGTTTTTTGTTAGCTCCAGTCGCAACTTGGCAGTGTTTCTAGGAACCTGGTCAATTGACTCACCACCTCCGATGGTATCGTCAATTTGATAGATGAAACGATTGAAACTCTCACTGACCAGAGTGTGTGTACGATCCACCAGCCCTTCCGATAAGGCGTCTGACCGCAATTCAGGTTCGACAGCTTGTACCGGGTTTTGCGAATCCTGCGAGCTGATCTGTTCTTCAATACTAGGTCCTTGTTGCTCGGCAGCAGGCAGCCGGGTATTGGCACTCAGCAGCAATGCCACCAGCAGGAGCTGTTTGCCGATGCTCAAGAGACTTGTGCTGCCAGCAATGGAACGAATACCAGTAACCCGCAAATGACAGCACTAACACTGGCAATGGCGACAGCAAGACACGCGACATCTTTCGCCTTGCCGATCAGTGGATCGTGTTCGGGGCTGATTTTGTCAGCAAGGTTTTCTACGGCGGTGTTGAGCGCTTCAGTAATCCAGACGATTGAAATAACGACGACTAACACCAGCCAGTCAGTTCGTTGTGCTCCGAGCAACACCGCCGCCGTGACCACCACGATGGTTGCCGCAAAATGAATACGTGCGTTGTGCTCTTCACGGAGCATGACCCTGGCGCCCTGCACCGCCGCCCGCATGCTGCGTATCCGTTCGGAAAGCCTGAATTTTTCAGACACTGGCCGCACTCGCTGTACCGCTTAACTGTGTGGCCAGTTGTTGTAACTGCGCTGAGATCTGTTGCGGCTGATCAAAGTACTGCACCGGTACCGGTGATGTTCGAATAGTATCGTTGGCTTGCGGTAGAGTTGTGCCTACCCTGCGAATAAAGATTGCCGCAACCTGTCGCGGGTATAATCCTGCCGCTTCAGCATAGACTTCAGCGTCACGTTCGCCACTGTCACCAATCAATACGAATTGCCGTTTTGCAAAGCGTTCGATAATGTCGGTGATTGCTTTTAATTTATAAGCTTTAGAACTCATAAAGAACCGCACGAAGGATCGGTCACCAATATAGAAATGCCGCTGCGATAACGATCCAAACGGATAGTTGTTGTCCAGTAAAGGGACCAGTGACGGATATAGCTGCCACGGGGACGCAGACACATAGTGGAAACATGCGCCCAGATCCTGCAACTGCCGGTATAGTTTCGGCATGCCTTCAACCACATGATAGTCGTCAAAAAAGAAACCTTTCACCAGCTGTTTTTTGTCGGTCACGTTACTGATTTTAATGGTGTCGTCGATATCCGAAATTACCGACAAGCCGGTCTCGCCGACCAGTTGTATTCGCCCGACGCCCACCTCACCGACATTGTACTCAATGACGCTACCGGCTTCTTGTTCGGTATGGTAATCGACGGTGAAACGAATGTGTCCGTTGGGTGGACTACGCGGCGACGTGAAAACCTGGTCTCCGATAGTCAGTTGCAAACGCTTGTTCATTTCCCGATCAGCCATAAACCAATCGAGACGATCGGTGAAGCGGGTTGTTAGCGGTTGATTGTCGACAATATCGAGCAAGTCGAGCGCGCGCAGTGTGCCGTGCGCCCCGAGCCTGCGCGAAATCGAGCCTTTCTCCAGTTCAACCACCCAGGCATGCAACGGTATTCGCCACACACCAGGGGAAAGCCGTGCCGCACTCTGTGGAAACAACACGACCGTTTCATCGGGTTCCAGCCCTTCACCGTCGCGAATATTGCGGTAAAGATCAGGTAACCAGTTTATTAACTTTTCCGGAAGACAAAGTTTCATAGCAGTATTTGTACACCACAGTCTTCCTTGATGGTTTTTAACACGATGTCGGATCGCACCTGGCTGACCGCGGGATGCGGCAGCAACTCGCGGTGAATAAAGTCGGCCAGTGCATCGAGTGATTGCACCCGGAGCCGCAACAAATAATCAGCATCGCCGGTTAACGCCTGCGCCTCGACGACTTCAGGCAGTGGTTGCAGGTAATCGGTAAATTCTTCTGACGCGCTTTCAGTATGCGTTGCCAGCGTAACTTTGGTGTAGGACTCGATGGTGTATCCCATGCGGGCAGCATCAATTTGCGCACGATAGCCTGTGATGACACCTGATTGCTCAAGCGCAATACGTCGCCTGGAACACTGTGAGGGCGACAGATTTACCCGTTCTGACAACACAGCGTTGGTCAGGCTGGCATCTTCCTGCAGCGCCGCTAATATCGCTAAATCGAACCGGTCATGCACGAAATCACCATATTTCTCAACAAGTATGCTCAATTATTGCACAAAGCCTGCGTTATTCACGCATTTTACTAAAACTGTGCGCACAGAACTTGCGAAAATTGCCCTATGCTTCATCAACTGAATCGAGATTGATTATGGGCCCATTTCCACACAATGCTGATGCCGCAGTCATTGACGAGCACAATCCGGCTGGAACTGACGGTTTCGAATTCGTCGAGTTTGCCCACCCGGAGCCGCAAGCTCTGGATCAACTGTTTCGCAGTATGGGGTACACCCCGGTTGCCCGGCACAAAACCCTTGATATTGTTCTGTATCGCCAGGGCAGGATTAATTACCTGCTCAACCGTGAGAAAGATTCGCATGCGGCAAAGTTTGTCGCTGAGAAAGGGCCATGTGCTCCGGCCATGGCCTGGCGCGTGGTGGATGCACAGCACACCCAGAAACGTGCCCTGCAGCTGGGTGCAAAGGAATATACCGGCAGCAACAAGTCAATTAACGCACCTGCGGTATATGGTATTGGCGGTTCCCTGTTGTACTTTGTCGATACGTATTCAACCGGCTCTTGCTACGAGGCAGATTTCGAATGGCTTGGTGAAAGCGACCCAGAGCCTGAAGGTGTGGGGTTTTATTATCTTGATCACCTGACCCACAACGTTACCCGCGGAAATATGGATACCTGGTACAAATTTTACGCGGATACCTTTAATTTCAAGGAGATTCGTTTCTTTGATATCGAAGGCAAATTAACCGGCCTGACCAGCCGTGCGCTTACCTCACCGTGTGGAAAAATACGCATCCCGATTAATGAAAGTTCTGATGATAAAAGCCAGATCGAAGAATACTTAACACAATATAAAGGCGAAGGAATTCAGCATATCGCTGTGGGCACAGAGGATATTTACCGATCTACCGATCTAATCGCCGAGCGTGGTCTTGCATTCATGCCCGGCCCTCCGGATACCTACTACGCGAAGTCGCAGCAGCGGGTTACCGATCACCAGGAGCCGATAGAGTTAATGAAAAAACACGGCATTCTTATCGATGGTGAAGGCGTTGTTGACGGTGGCACGACACGAATACTTCTGCAGATTTTTTCCAAAACAGTCATCGGGCCGATCTTTTTTGAATTTATTCAACGCAAAGGGGATGATGGTTTCGGGGAAGGCAATTTTCGCGCGTTGTTTGAATCCATCGAAGAGGACCAGATTCAGCGCGGGGTGCTAAAAGCCTCAAACGAGTAACAGTCGCCTACAAGCGACGTTATACTCAGTGATTCATTGTTCTCTAATAGTCCACTGCAAAACGAAGATACCATGGCTGCCTTTACACTTCCTGAGCCCGAGCCGGATCCACTACTGGAATTAATCGGACGTTACCGATCGGATGAACGGGATCATAAAATAGACTTGGGTGTTGGCGTGTATCGAAACGATACTGGCGATACCCCGGTACTGGCTGCCGTAAAACAGGCGGAAGCCCGACTGCACGCAGACCAGCACAGTAAAAGCTATTTAGGCCTCACCGGTGATGCAGATTTTGTTAACAGCTATGGGCAGGTTATTTTTGGCAACACCTCACGTTGCATCAGTGGTGCACAGGCGCCCGGTGGCAGTGGTGCACTAAGACTGGCAGCAGAAGTATTTAAAACCGCTTATCCGGACAATACGCTGTGGATCGGCTTGCCAACCTGGCCTAATCATCTTCCTCTCACCGAATCGGCGGGGATAAAAACCAACACCTATCAGTACTTTTCAAAGCAGACTCAATCAGTGCAGTTTGAGCAAACACTGGACGCATTGAATCAAGCTGACCCTGGTGATGCAGTGTTGCTGCATGGGTGCTGCCACAATCCCACCGGTGCGGATATGACTTTTGATCAGTGGCGACAGATGGCAAGCCTGCTTAACGATAAAGAGTTATTGCCCATCATCGACCTCGCCTACCACGGGCTTGGACGCGGACTCGAAGAAGATCTTGCGGCCACCAGACTGATTGTTAATGAAAACCCTCAAACCCTGATTGCAGCGAGCTGTTCGAAGAACTTTGGACTTTACAGAGACCGCGTGGGTGCGGTGTACATTGCTGCTGACGACCAGCAACTGGCAACGCGCTGTCAG
>CALLLY010000329.1 GCA_938008205.1 uncultured Granulosicoccaceae bacterium | reverse complement strand
TTTGCAAACCGCCTGGCTATCACCACCGGTGGCGTTGTCTGCGTACTTCCTGAAAGGGGTGGTTCCGGAATGGGACTTGAAAGACATCTACCTCGGCATGATGCAATTCATGGTGATTCAGTTGCTTGGATTGATCCTGGTGATGTCAGTACCGAAAATCGCATTGTGGTTGCCAATGTATCTCGATGCCGCCAGATAGTAGCGTCCTGTAAGGCAGCACCAAGCCTTTGTAAGCAGGTGGCGCTCTGCTGCCTGCAACTCCTATTTCTTATCCATGTTAATGCTGTGCCGTGTATAAGCCGGCACACCATCTCAGGTGATTAACAAATAATGTTAGAACATATCGTAGATCTCGGATCTATTATCATTGCTGATATCGTGTTGTCTGGAGACAACGCACTGATCATTGGTATGGCAGCGGCTGGACTTGCGCCGGAACTGCGTAAGAAAGCGATCCTGTACGGGATGGTGGTAGCGGCTGTGCTGCGAGTGGTGTTTGCAGTTATCGCCACCAAGCTGCTGGGTATTCCAGGTCTTTTGCTGGTTGGCGCGTTGTTGCTCTACTGGGTGTGCTGGACACTTTACAAAGAAATTCGTGCACACACTGATGCGCACGCGTTGCATGAATTGGAAGCAGCCAATAATCCGGAAGAGGGTTACACCGGTAAACCGCGTCGTACGTTACGCCAGGCGTTAGTGGCAATCACTATTGCCGATGTTTCCATGTCTTTGGATAACGTTTTGGCAGTGGCAGCCATTGCCGACGGTGATACCAACAAGCTTATATTCGGTCTTGCCCTGGCCATTATCCTGATGGCGTTTGCAGCTACTTTGATTATGAAGTTGCTGACCAAGTACCCATGGATATCCTGGCTGGGGCTGGTCGTGCTGCTTTATGTCGCCACTGAAATGCTATATCGCGGAATATTCGACAAAGCGAACGGAATTCTGGCTTTTCTCGGTGCAAGCGGGGTAGCCGGGTAGATCAAGTGTTGATTGCCAGGCAACTTTAAACTCAAAAATAAAAAAAGCTGGTGCATTGCGCACCAGCTTTTTTTGTTACTGCAATACCCAATGGTAAGTACGTGTATTATTCGGCGGCGGCCGCAGGCAATAATACGGTATCGATGCCATGAATTATGCCGTTGCTCGCTTCGATATCAGCGTCTACCACGTTGGCACCATCCAGTTTTACAGTGGTTCCCTCTACTGTGATTGTACGAACAGTACCGTCGGCCATTGTGATTTCAGTATCGTTCAGTGTTAAAGCCGTTGCAGCCGGTACGATAGAATCCGGTAATACATGGCCAAGCAGCACCGACTCAAGTACTGACGAATCTGTGGCAAGAGCAGCCTGAATGTCTGCTGCTGCAGCTTCAAACGCGGCATTGTTTGGTGCAAAGATCGTATAAGTCTTGGCACCGTCTGCCAGCTCAGCATCAAGCCCTGTGCTTTGCAGATTAGAAACCAGAGTGCTGTAGTCTGCGTTGCCTGCCAACGTTGCGGCCAGATCAACTGTTGCCGGAGTAGTGTCGGTGTTAGGTGGGATAAGTACCGCATCGATCACATGAATAATACCGTTAGATGCGGCAATATCTGTCGCCGTAATACTTGCGTCGTTAATCTTCAGGGTTTCACCGTCCAGTGTAAGTTCAGCGGTAGAGCCGTCTTGCATAGTAATGGTGTTGCCGGCCAGGCTGGTTGCAGTTTCTGCATTGACCGAACCTGGAAGCACGTGATACAGCAGTGTGCTGTTCAGTGCAGTCGCATCTGCAAGTAGTGCGGTTACCGCATCATCGCCTAAGGCTTCAAAGGCAGCATCAGTCGGGGCAAAAACTGTGTACTGTTGAGATTCATCAGCAAGCACCTGGTCCAGGCCGCTGGCCGCTAGTGCAGAAACCAATGTGGTGAAGTCACCAGCGTTGATTGCCGTTTGTACGAGGTTAAGCGGGATGGTTTCTGCCGGTGGTACCAGTACCGCGTCAATTACGTGAATAATGCCGTTAGAGGCAAGCACATCAGTAGTGGTGATCGTGGCATTGTTGATTTTCAGGGTTTCACCGTCAAGCGTCAGCTCCGCCGCCTTGTTGTTTTGCATGGCAATGGTGGTGCCGGCAAGACTCAGCGCTGTCTCTGCATTCACGCTGCCAGGTAAGACGTGGTAGAGCAATGTGTCAGACAAAGCATCGCTGTCTGCTTGAAGAGCGGTTAACTCGGCTTCACCGAATGCAGCAAAGGCGGCATCAGTTGGGGCGAAAACCGTGAAGCTCTGCGAACCATCCGCCAGAACCTGAGACAGCCCGCTTGATTCAAGCGCAGCCATTAAAGTGGTGAAGTTTCCAGCAGCGGTTGCCGTTTCGATCAGGTTCGGCAGATCACTCTGATCGACCGGGCAGTCTACCTGGCAGGTAAACACTGCGCTGTCGCAGGCGCTGATTACGAGGCAGGTGGCAGCAACTCCAGCCGCTGCCAGGTGTCGTATGCGGCCAATGTTAAGGGTCATATCGTCACTCTTTTATTATTGTGGATTACTAATGCAAGGTGTCTTGGCACCGGATTGATAAACAGGCGCGCCACATAGCAATGCGTCAGTGCCTCAGTAAAGAGTGTAGTTCATGAAAATTCCCCCGCAGCTTTCTTGTCAAAAAATTAACTTTCGAACATTTAGGAGGCGGAGGCGAGGTGTGTCGAATTGCCAGAAAAAAATGAACCAGCGGTGCAGCTCTGGATCCCACTGCTGCTACTTCTATTGGTACTACCTTTTCTACTGCGAGCATCACTACTTCGAGAAACACTGCAGAGCTGTACCGCTAGCTCTAAGGTGAATGTTAGGTGCCAAAGTTTGAATGCGCTGTGAACAGTTTCTCAATAAAATCGGTTAATACAGTATCAACTTATTTGCGCCCGAGTCACATTTCAGGCTGCTATAGCCAGGATTCTTTATGAAATGGCGAGTATTGAGTAGAGATTTGTTATCACGACGGATTCTCTTCTTGCGTCCCTTGCTGTTTCTGAACCTGGCTTACCTGGTCCGGCGAGCTGCGATGCGCTTTCTTGACTATCTCGCTTTCAATTTTGACGTTATTCGGTTCGGTCGGTATTCTGGCAACGCAGAGTAACGAATTGAGACTTGCGCGCACCGATATGAATAAACCTATTGTAAGCAGAGATCCTGAAATATTAGGTGGAACTCCGGTTTTCGTAGGGACTAGAGTACCCGTTAAGGCTATCTTCGATTACTTGGAAAACGGGGATAGCCTAAATGAATTTTTGGATGACTTTCCCGGTGTAACGAGAGATCAAGCGGTAGGAATCCTTGAGTTAGCCCGGCTCTTTGTGACTGGTACCGATGAAGCTGCTGCTTGACGAGCAAATGCCTAGAAAAATTGCCAGGCACTTTCCGTCAGGTCATTCCATTGATCATGTTCAGCTAATTGGATAGGGTGGAATTAAGAATGGCGCTTTATTAAAGCTCGCAGCTCAGAATGGATATGTGCGCTTCTATCTGCCGATAAAAATATGTCGTATCAGCAAAGCCCTGTTGCTTTAGAAATCTCGGTGGTAGTGCTGCATGTGTATCAATTACGCGTGGATAACTTGATCCCGTTGCTTGCAAGGGCGATGGAAAGATTAGAGCGGGCTGATAAACCATCATTTATTCGAATTGAATAGAACATACAAGTATTGCGGATTGCCAGAAATAAAACGAACTAGCGGCGCAGCTCCGAATCCCACTGCTACCACTTCTATTGGTACTACTTTTTTCTACTGCGAGCATCACTACTTCGAGAAACACTGCAGAGCCGTACCGCTAGCTCTGGCATGAATATTAGGTGCCAAAGTTTGTGTGCGCTGTGACCAGTTACTCAATAAAATTGGTTGATACAGTATCGATATGTTCGCATTGAATCAGATCGGCAATTGGGTTTGTTGTCTCAGTGAGCCAGAAAGCTACAGTACGTGTCTGTTAATCTGGCATGAATGATTGTGGTGTGC
>CALLLY010000328.1 GCA_938008205.1 uncultured Granulosicoccaceae bacterium | reverse complement strand
CGGGCGGCGTTGGGGCTGAGTTTTTCACTGGCAAACTGGCGCGCCATATCGCGCACCATGAGTTGTTCCTCGGTGTAATTCACTGGACTTGCCCCTTACAGATGCCTGACTTCGACTGTCTTTAGCTATTGACTTCGATGGCCATCGCCGTCGCTTCACCACCGCCGATACACAAAGATGCCATACCGGTTTTTAAACCCTGGTTGCGTAATGCGTGAATCAGTGTGACCAGTATGCGTGCACCAGACGCACCAATCGGATGGCCCAGCGCACAGGCGCCCCCATGGATATTCACGCGATCTGCCGGTAAGTCCAGTTCTTTAGTGGCAGCCATGGTCACTACCGCAAACGCTTCGTTGACCTCGTAAAGATCAATATCGCTCTGGCTCATATTGAGTTTTTCAAAAAGGTTACGCATGGCAAATACGGGTGCGGTGGTAAACCAGTTTGGTTCGTGAGCGTGGGTAGAGTGCCCCAACACCGTTGCCAGCACTTCCAGGCCGCGTGCCTCGGCTTCACTTCTGCGCATCATGACCAGAGCGGCCGCGCCATCGGAAATGGAACTGGAGTTGGCCGCAGTGACTGTGCCTTCTTTGGCAAAGGCCGGTCGCAATGTGGGGATTTTCTCGGGTTTTGCCTTATGTGGTTGTTCGTCAGTGTCGACGACCACGTCACCTTTGCGTGTGGTGATGGTACATGCGGCGACTTCATTTTCAAACGCGCCTGAGTCAATGGCATTGCAGGCACGCTTGAGCGATTCGATGGCAAAGTTGTCCTGTTGCTCGCGGCTGAAGTCGTATCGTCCGGCACAGTCTTCTGCAAAAGTGCCCATCAGGCGACCTTTGTCGTAGGCGTCTTCAAGCCCGTCGAGAAACATATGATCAAGCACCTGTCCGTGACCCATGCGCATTCCACCGCGGGCTTTCGGCAGCAGGTACGGGGCGTTGGTCATACTTTCCATGCCCCCGGCCACTGCTACCTTAGCGCTGCCGGCAATTAACAGGTCATGCGCAAACATCGCCGCCTTCATGCCGGAGCCACACATCTTATTGATAGTGGTGCAGTTGGTACCCAGTGGCAGGCCAGCGCCCAGAGCGGCTTGTCGCGCCGGTGCCTGTCCCTGTCCGGCAGGCAGCACGCAACCCATCACAACTTCGTCGATGTGTGATTTGTCGATACTGCTGTGACTTAATGCAGCGTCTATTGCCGTGGCACCGATCTGCGACGCGGTGAGTTCTGACAAGGCACCCTGAAATCCGCCTAATGGCGTTCTCATCGCACCTGTGATTACGATTGGTTCTTCTTTGGACATGTTAAAAATTCCGGGTAGTTGTGGTGGCCGGTGTGTTTTTCAGCGAATTGGTTCTATGCGGCGTTTTCGTCGCCATCAATCGCCAGTGACTCAATGCGTGCGCGGCAACGGGATTCGATGGTGGCAAGATCTGCCAGTGACGCTTCAATATCCAGCTTTTGCTGTTCCAGCTGTTGGCGGCTTTCTTCTACTTTTCGGCAAGTGTAGAGCAACTGTTGAAGTTCTCCCTCGTCGCCGGCCTCGTACATGTTGAGCACATCGCGAATCTCATCGAGCGGCCAGCCCAGGCGTTTCCCTCTGAGCAGCAACTTCAGGCGCGTTCGGTCCGAGCGGGTATAGATACGCTTTTGACCATCGCGCACCGGACTGAGGAGCTTTTTATCTTCATAGAACCTGATCGCCCGGGTCGTGATCCCGAACTCCTTGCCAAGCTCTGAAATAGTGAAGGTTTCTTGCATGTTCAGCCGTCAAGTACTCTCGAGTTCGCCATTGGCGGCGCATACTCAGTATATTGACGTTTACGTAAACGTCAATATACTCATGTCGACTGTGAGGCCGGCATTTTGAGCCGCAGAAATTCTTTTTTGAGACCGAAGCTTATGTCACTACCCGCGAATAAGGTTGTCCAACTCACCGACAAAACACAAAGCCAGGCTGCCCGTCGCCCTCATATCCGGTTTGTCACTGCTGCCAGTTTATTCGATGGTCACGACGCGTCGATCAATATCATGCGGCGCATGTTGCAGGCATCGGGTGCAGAGGTCATTCACCTCGGTCATAACCGTTCGGTGGCCGAGATTGTTACCGCAGCAATCCATGAGGACGTTCAGGGTATTGCGATCAGCTCCTACCAGGGCGGTCATGTTGAGTACTTCAAGTACATGGTGGACATGCTGCGCGAGAAGGGCAGCGGGCATATACAAGTGTTTGGCGGCGGTGGCGGGGTGATTGTCAGCGATGAGATTGACGAATTGCAGGCGCATGGAGTAGCGCGCATCTATTCACCCCAGGATGGTCAGCAAATCGGGCTGCAAGGCATGATCGACGATATGTTGTCTCGCTGCGAATTTGATCCGGCCGAGCATGCCGGCGATGCCCTGGATAATCTGGCTGCTGACAGCTACCGGCAACTGGCGGCGATTCTGACTGCGCTGGAGAATGGCTCTTATCCGGCATCTTCACGAGAAAAGCTTTTAAACGCAGCCCAACAGGTAACGCAGGTGCCGGTACTGGGCATTACCGGCACAGGTGGTTCGGGCAAGTCTTCACTGACTGATGAGGTTATACGACGTTTCAGGCTCGATCATCGCGATCAACTGAAAATAGCGGTACTGGCGATTGATCCGACACGTCGCAAGACCGGAGGCGCGTTGCTCGGTGATCGAATTCGTATGAATGCGATTGATCACCAGAATATCTTTATGCGCTCGATTGCCACGCGTGAAGCCGGAGCAGATGTGCCACCACAGATGAGTGATCTGCTGGCGGCCACTCGATTGGCGGGCTTTGATCTGATTATTGTAGAGACTCCTGGCATCGGCCAGGGTGACGCAGGTATTGTTCCTTACTGCGATGTTTCCATGTACGTCATGACGCCTGAGTTTGGCGCGGCCAGTCAGCTTGAAAAAATAGACATGCTCGACTTCGCCGATGTTATTGCCATTAATAAGTACGATCGCAAAGGTGCTGCAGATGCATTGCGAGATGTATCGAAGCAGGTGCAAAGAAATCGTGAAGCTTTTGATCGAATGCCCGATCAAATGCCGGTGTTTGGCACTATGGCAGCACGGTTCAATGACGATGGCGTGACAGCGGTTTATCAACAACTGCTGGATCATCTTAAGGAAAAAGGCCTGCAGGTAGAGCCGGGTGTGTTGGCACCCGTGGATACCCGCTTCTCCACCGACGATACCGTGCTGCTGCCATCAAATCGTGTGCGCTACCTGGCCGAGATTGCCGATGGGGTCAGACAGTATCATCGCAATGCCGCGGCTCAGGCAGAGATTGCCCGGCAGTGTCAGCAACTTGAATCTTCACTGAGTTTGATGACTGAAGCGGGCGTGTCTATGGATGCCGATGCATTAAACAATCTGATCACCAATAAAAAACAGGCGCTTGAAGCCGGGTCGGCGAGTTTGCTGGAACAGTGGCCGGAGACTGTCGAGCGTTACAGCAAAGACGAGTATGTGGTGAAGGTCAGGGACAAAACAATCACGACATCACTGGTGCATGAAACGCTCAGCGGCAGCGTGATCAATAAAGTCTCACTGCCGCGCTATACAGATCAGGGTGATTTGCTTTACTGGTTACTTCGCGAGAACCTGCCCGGCTTTTTCCCTTTTACCGCCGGTGTATTTCCTTTTAAACGTGAAGGCGAAGATCCAACGCGAATGTTTGCCGGTGAAGGCGATGCGTTTCGAACTAATAATCGATTCAAGGCGTTGTCAGAGCATGCCAGTGCCAAGCGGCTATCAACAGCGTTTGACTCAGTCACTTTGTATGGCAATGATCCTCATGAGCGTCCGGATATCTATGGCAAAGTAGGAAACTCCGGAGTGTCTATTGCCACTGTTGAAGATATGGAAGTGCTTTATGAAGGGTTTGATTTATGCGACCCGACTACTTCTGTGTCTATGACAATCAACGGGCCTGCACCGACTATTCTGGCTTTTTATTTTAATGCTGCTTTTCGGCAGCAGAAACAAAAATTTATCGATAGCAATAGTCGTGAACCTGTTGAGTCCGAACTGGATGAAATCCGTCGATGGACGCTGGCCAATGTTCGCGGCACTGTGCAGGCAGATATTCTGAAAGAAGATCAGGGACAGAACACCTGTATTTTCTCCACCGAATTTAGTTTGAAAATGATGGGGGATATACAGGAATATTTTGTCGATAACAGTGTGCGCAACTTTTATTCAGTATCGATTTCGGGCTATCACATAGCAGAAGCCGGCGCTAATCCAATCAGTCAACTAGCCTTTACACTCGCAAACGGGTTCACTTATGTAGAGTCCTACCTTGCCCGTGGTATGAATATCGATGACTTCGCGCCAAACCTGTCGTTCTTTTTCAGTAACGGCATGGATCCCGAATATACCGTGATGGGTAGAGTTGCGCGGCGTATCTGGGCTGTCACTATGCGTGAGCGCTATGGAGCCAGTGAGCGTAGTCAGAAGCTCAAATATCATATTCAAACCTCAGGGCGTTCGTTACACGCTCAGGAGATGGCGTTTAACGATATTCGAACCACCCTGCAGGCACTGATTGCAATTTATGATAATTGTAACTCTCTGCATACCAATGCCTATGATGAAGCAGTTACCACCCCCACAGAAGAGTCGGTACGGCGTGCCATTGCTATTCAGCTGATTATCAATCGCGAGTGGGGGCTTGCAAAAAATGAAAATCCTAACCAGGGTAGTTTTGTCATCGACGAGCTGACCGATCTTGTGGAAGAAGCTGTATTGCAGGAGTTTGAACGTATATCGGAACGCGGTGGCGTACTGGGTGCAATGGAAACCGGCTATCAGCGTGGAAAAATACAGGAAGAATCCATGTTGTATGAACACCGCAAACATGATGGCTCACTGCCAATCATTGGTGTGAATACCTTCACTAATCCGGATGATGATTCGGCTAATCAGACTGTGGAGCTTGCACGTTCTACTGACGACGAAAAGCAGTCGCAAATTAATCGTCTGCAGGATTTTCAGTCCCGACATCAGCAACAGGCCGCGGCTGCACTCGACAAAATAAGGCAGGCTGCAGTAAATAACGACAACGTCTTTAAAGAGCTTGTCGACGCGGTACAATATTGCTCTCTGGGTCAGATCACGGACGCTTTGTTTGAAGTTGGAGGGAAGTATCGGCGTAATATGTAAGTGATTTATTAAGAGCAAAAACTATGAAAGTGATGATCATCACCGGCGCCAGTCGAGGTATAGGTGCGGCAACAGCAATAGCAGCTGCAAAAAGTGGTTATGCCGTGTGTGTGAATT
>CALLLY010000327.1 GCA_938008205.1 uncultured Granulosicoccaceae bacterium | reverse complement strand
GGCAGCAATGGTGTACTAGTGGTTGGTAATGAACAGGATAGTCCGGGTGGTTCTTTCGACTCTACCGCGCACCACGCAGCCACAATTTATGATATCCGTATCTTCGGTGATGGACGGACCGCCCCTGAGGTAGCATCCAGTTATCGAAGCACGCTACCACACAACGAAGAAGGCTTGCTGGCGAACTGGCAGTTTAATGATCTGTCGCCTGATGGACTTGTCACAGACAATGTTGGCGGAAACAATCTGTCGGTTAAACATGCACCCGGAAGCGCCTTTGTCGAAAGCACGGCTTCACTTACTTTATCACTCGATGAAAATGCTATCGATGGGACGGTTGTCGGTAAAGTAGCTGGATTGGATGCAGAACGAAGCGCCTTGGTCGCCGCCATTCTGGCCAGCGATTCAGAACTGTTCTATGACGAGGTAATAAACAAGTTCTACAAGCCAGTTTCAGGTGCCATCAACGCCAGTGTGGCTGAATCAACGGCGTCGGCAACGTTGTTAAACGGTGTCGCCGGCCAATTGCCAACGATTGAATCATTTCACGAAAACAACAACGTACGAAGCCTGATCGCGGCGACAGGCGAAAGTGGTGTGTGGTTGTCCGCAACGGATACCGCCGTTGCCGATGAATGGCGCTGGTCGGATGGAACATTGTTCTTTGTTGGTGGCGTCGATGGCACCAACATCGACGGCAGGTTTGAAAATTTCTCAGCCACAGAGCCTGACGGCGGAACAAACGCGAGCCTGACACGGTTGTCTATGCAATCCTCTGGTGAGTGGATAGACAGCTCGGCCTCATTGCTCTCCACTGCCCTGGTAGTCGAATGGGCTGCCAATGCAGTTCTTGACAATGCTGGTGCATTTGGCCATGAACCGTTGAGTTACTCAATTCAGTCTCAATCAATACCCAATGCTTTTGAAATTGATGCTGGTACCGGTGAAATTCGCGTGCTTGACGGATCGTTGTTGGATGCCGATACGCTGGCGACTCACACGGTGACCGTACGCACGACCGACGCGGACAGCAACACCTATGACAAAGCGTTTTCGATTTCACTGAACAATCTGCTTGAAGATAACAACGTACCAACTGACCTTTCCAGCGGCATCGAACTGAATACAGACGGGGGTAACAATTCCTATTTGGCCGCTAATGACGGTGGCGCAATTCTCGGCGGAATGACAGAGTTCACCATTGAGATCTTGTTATCAACAAGCCAGACCGACTGGAATAACGGACTGTTTGGCTACACCACGTCTTCCAGTGGCGACGAAACCTACATTGGACTGAACAACAACAGTTTTGAATTTACGGTACAAGGACAAACCGCCGCCAGCACCAGGGATGCTTCGATGATTTACGATGGCCAGCAACACCACCTGGCTTTTAGCTGGGATAATACCAACGGTGACTGGGCTATCTATATTGATGGTGAACTATTCGACAGCGGCACAGGGGTCGCCCCCGGTGCAACACTCAACTCAACCGAAGGTAATCTGGTTCTGGGAAGCGATCCAGACTGGGGTGTAAGTACCTACAGCTTTAATCCGGACGGCGCTTTTCATGGCGCCCTGTACGACGTTCGTGTGTGGAACGAAATCCGTAGCGAAGCAGAAATCGCTCTAAACCATCAGCATAGATTCGACAGCAGCAATTTGCCCGGTGGCCTGGTCGCCAACTGGCAGATGGATGGTTTTAATGCAGGCAACAAAGTAACCGATGTGGTTAATGGCAATCATCTAACCGTTGCAGTGGCCGGACAAACCAGAATCACCGATTGGACAAATCAGGTCGGTGGTGTTTCGGCTTCAGGAAACACCCTGACCTACGTTGACGATGGCGCGCCGGAGAATTGGGGCTCTCAAATCAATTCAGCCAGTATGTTAGCGCTGGGATTCACCGACGACTATACCATTCGATTTACCCTGGATAACACCACCAACTATGCGTGGGTAGTCGGGCTGGGATCAACTGAGTCAAGTGCCGACTACAGCGATCCCGAATTTTCTATTTTTGTTGACCATGTCGGAGATCCGGATGATGTTGATATCCGCCACAACGCAGTAGACACCGGCACCTACGAAATTAATTTTACACCCGGCGGCGAGTTTGGATTTTATGTTAACGGAACAACTCTGGAGTACCAGTACAACGGCGTAACATTCGCTACCGATACTATACCTGCGGCGACAGACTGGTATATAGACACGTCGTTCTTTGTTAGAACTGCCAACGCAACCTATAACAATCAGGACGATTACTCGTTGTCGAACTTCCATGTCATTGCTGGCAACGAAAGTACTGCACCGGGCTTCACAGACAGCACACCGGTCAGTAGCCTGCAAGTGGATGAAAATGCCTCCAACGGTACCCGCGTCGGAACTGTTATACCGACACACCCGGATGCAATCGAAGACATCGTTAACGACGGCCTGTTTATGCTCCCTGCATTGGGGAGCTACACCACCGGACAAACCTTTGGCAGCTGGCAGGTTGAATCAGGCGCTGTTGAAGTAACCGATATTTTTTCAGACGCCCCGATGGGTGGCAACGAGTTAGCTGTCAGGAACTCGGGTTCTGTCATACAAACACTGACCACAGAAATCGGCAAACAATATCAGGTGGTATTCAGTTTCACCGGTGACTGGACAGGGGCAGAGAATACGGTTAATGGTCGTGTAAGTGCAGCTGGCCAGGCGCTGGACTTCGCCAAAACTGAACCGTCAGTCTGGACAAATAGTCAACCGGGTTGGGAACAGCGGAGTCTGACATTTATCGCAGATGACACTACTAC
>CALLLY010000326.1 GCA_938008205.1 uncultured Granulosicoccaceae bacterium | reverse complement strand
GGCCATTGCCATAACCGTGACTGGTTCGTTACCAGCAGGCAGGGCGATTGAATCTACCCCTGAGATACCATCGTTAGTACAGATCACCATATTAACTGCGCTAAACACCTGGCCGGACTCAGTGGTGGTCAGTGAACCGGTAACATTTGCACCTGCGCCGAATGGTCCAGCGCCTATCACGTCGGCTGCAGAAACCAGTGATGGATTGTCTGTCGCAAACTGCACCAGTGCGGCACTGTTGCCGGTTTCTGCGATATCACGACTCGCGTCACTGGCGACAGAACCTAACTGAAAAAGATGAGCACTGGGGTCGTGAATGGCCGCTACAGGTGGCGTCATCAACTGCCCTGCAGTCATGTTGGTAAATGTCACCTGAAAGGTGCCGGGTTCAGAGACAGCTGAAACGGTGTTGTCGTCGTCGCTGTCGCAGGCGCTCAGCGCGACAAAAGCGGAGGTGACTAGCAGTGCAGTTATTTTCTTCATTGGATCTCCCGGGGTTGCCCCGAATAAATTGGCTGAATACGAGTGGTGTTATCAAAGCTGCATAACATCGATATACACACACCTGTTCGGTTAGTTCCGGTGATTGAAGTTCTCACAGAGTTATAACGAAAGTGTATTGAAATCATGTTGCGGGGTTGTGTTTTATGCGCTGTGCTTGGCTGTGTTTCGTTCGCTGCGCTCAGCCTGTGTGTCATTCGCTGCGCTCACATGTGGGGCTTGCCATCCATGGCTTTTTTCGACACCAGTCCCTGGTGCTACGAGTCACTTTTGAAGGGCGCAAAAGTGACCAAAACGCCAGTTCCAGTGAGCCGCTGCTGGCTAGCCCTGCGGGTGCCTGCGGCATTTTTTGAATTCCCGCTCCGTCGGGCCGCGTCAGTTGCCCATCCCTGGGCTGCTGACGCTCACGCGCCATCCTTGGCGCTTAGACCCGACTCCACGGGAATTCAAAAAACTATCCAGAAGCTGTTGCGTGCTGGATGATGGTGTGGTTGTTTGTTTTGGTTCTGCTGAATTCTTTGGTGGTGCTTAGGCACCTACCGGGGAAGGGGGGATGCTCGGGCTTAATGCACAATACGCTTGGTATGAGAGACTATAACGTAGTTTAGTAGAGTGGCATTTACGCCAGTGTTAGCGCAGATGAGTGACGGTAGGTAGTTCTCAAGATGGCGCTTTTGAAGCGACAGTCCTGATTAGAATCCAAAGTCAGGAGGTGAAGCTTATTATCGAGCTGTCCCACGTTCTATATTTGTGAAGAAGCTATAGGAGCAAGACGGGCTTTTCAAAGTAAAAGCCCTTTTGCAAGAGTACTACTTAAATGGGAGTTGTACTCAAATCAGAAATTTGCAGCTTTTGATTCTATATTTTGGCTGGCGAGATATTCATCGTAAGTTCCGATGAAATCGGTCAGTTGATTGTCTTTGATTTCGATGATGCGATTGGCCAGTGATGAGACGAATTCGCGATCATGGCTGACGAAGATAATCGTGCCTTCGTAATGTTCTAGTGCGAGGTTTAATGACTCGATAGATTCCATGTCGAGGTGGTTGGTTGGCTCGTCGAGTAACAGTACGTTTGGTGAGTTCATAATGAGCTTGCCAAACAGCAGCCGGTTTTTCTCACCGCCCGAACATACACGTACTTGTTTTTTGAAGTCGTCATTCGAGAATAATAGTCGGCCCAGTGTGCTGCGGACGATTTGATCGTCGTGTTCGGGTTTGCGCCATTGTGTCATCCAGTCGAACAGACTCAGGTCGGTGTCGAATTCTGCGTTACTGTCTTGCGGGCAATATCCTTTGGCTGCGTTTTCAGCCCACTTAATTGTGCCGTTTTTCGGGGTGAGTTCTGCCATTAGCAGGCGTAGAAAGGTGGATTTGCCTGATCCGTTTTCACCGATAACGGCGAGTCGTGTTCCCGCTTCCAGCAACAGGTTGCCGCCTTCAAAAAGATTTTCGTCATCAAAGCCATGACCGAGCTTGTCTATGGTCAGTGCCAGCCTGTGCAGCTTCTTGTCTTGTGTAAAGCGAATGTATGGACTGACACGGCTGGAGGGCTTGATGTCGGCGAGTTGTATTTTTTCGATCTGCTTGGCGCGGGATGTGGCTTGCCGTGCTTTTGAGGCGTTGGCGGAGAAGCGGCTGACAAACTGTTGCAGTTCGGCGATCTGTGTTTTCTTTTTGGCGTTGTCTGCCTGCAGTCGCTCGCGTGCCTGGGTGGAGGCAGTCATGAAGTCATCGTAGTTGCCCGGGTATACCCGCAGCTCGCCATAGTCGATGTCTGCCATATGTGTGCAGACTGCGTTCAGGAAGTGTCGATCGTGCGAGATGATAACCATGGTGCTCTTTTGAGCTTTCAGCACGCCTTCAAGCCATCGGATAGCGTGAATGTCGAGGTTGTTGGTTGGCTCGTCCAGTAACAGAATATCGGGCTCGGAAAACAGCGCCTGCGCCAGCAGCACGCGCAGCTTCCAGCCGGGTGCGACTTCACTCATCGGTCCGTTGTGCAGGGATTCCACGATGCCGGCACCGGACAAAAATTCACCGGCGCGACTTTCTGCCGTATACCCGTCCATTTCAGCAAACTGGTTTTCCAGCTCGGCGACTTTCATGCCGTCTTCTTCGCTCATCTCGGGCAGGCTATAGATGCGTTCGCGTTCGCGCTTTACTTCCCATAGCTCTTTGTGACCCATGATCACGGTGTCGAGCACGGTGTATTCTTCAAACGCAAACTGGTCCTGGTTCAGTTTGCCGACACGATCATTTGGTGACACGCTCACCGAACCCGTTGAAGGCTCCAGTGTGCCGCTGAGAATGTTCATGAACGTGGATTTGCCACAGCCGTTAGCGCCGATCAGTCCGTAACGGTTGCCGTCGCTAAATTTGACCGAAATATTTTCGAACAGAGGTTTGGCACCGAATTGCATGGTGACATTAGCGGTAGAGATCAAGGGAAAAACCTTTTCGTAAATTGCGGGTTGGCGTTTGTGCAGCGAACGGTGATGTCACTGGCAAACAGCAAAGCCCACCATTATATATGACTATTGCGCCAAATGGTGAAATGTGCGGGGTAAGCAGACTCTATTCACGGGATGGCAGGCATCCCGTTGTTTTCTTTTATAGTAAGACAGGCCAATTATTCCAGAAGCCGCCAGCTTACTGGTTGAGCGGTGCTATCTGTGCGCGCCGATCAACCGCCCATTTGTACTGTTTTGGCCACAGTGCGAACTCCGGATCGTCGCCAAGCGTTCTGGCGGCGTGTAGCGGCCAGAACGGGTTATGCATGATCTCACGCCCGAGTGCTATGAAATCGGCCTGCCCGGAGCTTGCGATCTGCTCTGCCTGTTGCGGGTCGATGATCACGCCGACCGCCATGGTTTTTAAATCGGTTTCGTTGCGGATGCGTTCAGCATACGGCACCTGGAATCCAGGTTGTCGGGCGGAGTTTTTGTTCAACGGTTTGCCGTCATCTGCAACGCGGAATCGTGGTGCACCGCTAACTCCCCCGGACGAGCAGTCCACCACATCGATACCAGCTTCACCCAGTGCTTTGGACAAGGCCACGGAGTCGTCCAGAGTCCAGCCGCCTTCGAGCCCGTCGATGGCAGAGATTCTAAAAAACAGTGGCACTTCTTCACCAACCTCTGCGCGCACGGCCTTGCAGACTTCCAGCGGAAACCGCATTCGGCCTTCGATACTGCCGCCGTACTGATCGGTACGCTGGTTGGAAATAGGGCTTAGAAAGCTGTGCATCAGATAACCGTGCGCACCATGTAGTTCGAGTACCTTGAAACCGGCGTTGACAGATCGCCTGGCGGCAGTCGCAAAGGTGCTGACAAGCTGTGCGATTTCATCGGCAGTGAGCTCATGCGGTACCGGAAAATTCTCGGCGGTTGGGATAGCGCTCGGTCCGACGGTAAGCCAGTGATCCGGGTTGTCAGAGGGTAGTGGTTGTGCACCTTCAAATGGTGGTGAGGTAGACGCTTTGCGCCCGGCGTGTGCTAGTTGAATACCCGGTACGCAACCCATCTCTTCAATAAAGGCTGTGATCGGTTTTAAAGCCTCGGCCTGTTCATCGGTCCAGATACCGAGACACTTCGGCGTAATGCGTCCGATTGCCTCGACCGCGGTGGCCTCTGTAAACACCAGGCCCGCTTTGCCGCGTGCAAAAGTACTCAGATGTGCAAAGTGCCACGGAGTGGCCAGGCCATTGTTAGCGGAATACATACATAAGGGTGAGACCACAACGCGGTTCGGAAAACTAACACCGCGTACGGTGATCGGGCTGAAAAGCTGTGACATAGTGACTCTTGTTTTTAACAGTTGAAAGGCAAGCGGTGTTAGCTACCAATAGGAGATTGCGCTGCTATACATATTTTCCAGATCAACCAGGTTGGACTCTCTGGGTGCATTGGCTATCGCACGCTGTTGTCTGAATGATGATTCTGCCAGTGCTTTTACATCGGACTGCTTAAAGCCAACGCCACTCAGTCCGTTAGGCACATGCGTTGCGCGCATGAGTTCGATCAGCCTTTTAGATAGCACTTCACCGGCTTCATCTTGTGTTGCACCTTGACTGTCGGCACCAAGGAAGGCCGCACCTTCAAGATGACGTTGTGGTTGCGCGGCGGCAGTATATTCGAATATAGAGGGCGCACTGACCACCACACTGATGCCGTGCGGTACAAAAGGTGAGCTGACCGGATAGCCGTCACTGGTAATGTTGTTCATTAAATGGGTAACGCCATAAGACATCGCATGAGGCAGGTGTGTACCGGAGTTGCCGAATGCAATGCCGGCCAGTGTGGCCCCCCACATCAGCTGATCGCGGGCTTCATGATCAGTCTTGTCAGCAACACCTCTTGGCAGATACTTGCCAACAATATCCAGCGCTTCACGAGCGCTGAGATCACTGAAAGGATTAGCGCCCTGTATCAGTTGTCTGGCATTGGGATCAGTCACATGCAGGTGCTGAGTGTAAGCTCGTGCTGTATAACATTCGAGCGCATGACACAGCAAATCGAAACCGGTTGACGCAACCACATTTGCAGGCAGACTGTCACAACACTGAGGGTCGACGATTGCCTGTTGCGGCAGCAGATACGGACTTGCGACAACAAACTTGGTATTGAATTCGTTAACCCGTATCACCGAGATAGAAG
>CALLLY010000325.1 GCA_938008205.1 uncultured Granulosicoccaceae bacterium | reverse complement strand
GCCCACAAGATCAACCATTTCCAGACACTTCTGTGAAACCTCCCAGCGCTTTGATTTAGGCTCACCGCGAATTTGTAATGGAAAACCGACGTTATCCAGCACAGTGCGATGCGGCAGTAACGCCATATGCTGGAACACCATACCAATGTGCTTGGCACGCATTTCACGCAATGCATCGCCACGCAAAGACATCATGTCTTTTCCCAGTACTGAAATAGATCCTGCCGTCGGCTCTATTAAACGGTTAAGGTGCCGCACCATGGTGGATTTGCCGGAGCCCGACAATCCCATCACACAAAATATTTCACCACGTTCAACCGTAAACGAACAATCGGCAATCCCTACCACACAGGAAAACTCTTCTAATACTTCCGGTTTACTTAGGCCTCGTGTCTCTATGGCCTGCATTGCTTCCAGAGAGCGATCACCGAAGATTTTCCAAACGTTATTCAAAGTTATAACATCTTCACTCATCAGCAGACTCCTGTTTACTGCAGACGCAGCATAGATATAAAAAAGGGGAGCACTCACGCGCTCCCCTGGTCATGTCCCGATTAACTAAGAATCAGTCAGTCTTATTGCAACCAGCTATCAACTGTGTCGCCGTTTTCTGCAACCCATTTTGCAGCAAACTCTGCGGGATCCTGCTTATCTACCACCAGCGCATAAGTCATTGCCGACACGGTATCGGTATCGAGCTTAACTTTTGCAAGCATTGCTGCGGCTTCCGGCTGATCAGTTTCTAATGATGCCGCATAGTGGATGTGCAGGTACGCTGTGCTCCACGCAACACCTGCGTCGGACTTCTCAAGCCACTGCGGATCATCAGTAGGTTGAATAACAGTCCACTTCGCTTCATCGTGCGCAGGTTCTTTCAAAATAACCAGTTCGTGCAATGAGAACATATGGTGCGGTGTATAGCAGAAGAATACGATGTCTTTATCCTGCGCTACCGCGTTGTCTACCTCGGCAAGTGCCAGTGACTCGTCCATTTCCTTCAGGTTCATTGTTTCGGCATAGCCGTACGACTTGGCGCGGATCTTTTCAACGTTAGTTGACGCCCAGCCGGCTGCACCAATCCAGATCTCGCCTTTGCCATCGCCATCAGTATCAAAGTTCTTTGCCATATCCGGATCGGTCAGGTCTGACAAATTCGCAATGCCGGTACGCTCGGCGGTACCTTTGGTGACACACATCGCCTGATCACCGGCAACACCATTCGGATTCATTCGAACAGACTGCTTGTCCTTGACGTAAGTGTCATTGAGATTGGTCTGGTTCGGAAGCCACACTTCCGGGTGAACATGCATTGCACCGGAATCCATGGCTTCAAAAACCACTGGATTGGTACCGTTTTGCAGCTCTACTTCAAGACCGAGATTTTCTTCCATCGCTACTTTGAGCACATGGGCAGTGGCGAGCACGGATGGCCAGTTGGGTACACCAATCACCACATCTGCGGCTTGCGCTGCGGTATTAAAAGAGAACAGGGCTCCAGCACAAGCCAGTGCGGTTAACTTAGGTGACTTCATCGCAAATTCCTCTGTAAGTTGGGAGTGAGCCTCACGGCCTACCAGGCGAAACAGTCTTCCGCCACGCTATTGAGTGTACGTGTATCGCTGGTCAATATAAAACCGATCCCGTCCTGTCGACGCCGTGCACTGAGCGTCATATTAAACCTTGCGGCCATAATATCCGATATTATTCTAATTAGCGTGTATATTATTTTTTATCAGATTTTCTACTGATGAGGCCCGATCATGTACCCGTCCATCGCAACTGTTTGTCTCAGCGGCACTTTACGCGAAAAAATCGAGTGTATTGCGCGTGCCGGTTTCAAACATATAGAGATATTTGAAAACGACCTGCTGGCCTTTGATGGCAGCATTCGCGAAGCGGGAAATCTTATTCGAGACCACGGATTATCCGTAGTTACCTTGCAGCCCTTCCGGGATTTCGAAGGCCTGGCAGGGCGCGACAGGCAACTCGCCTTCGACCGAGCCAATCTTAAATTTGAGCATATGGCCGAGCTGGGTACAGATCTGCTGATGGTCTGCAGTTCAACGCATCCGCGCGCTGAAGGTGGCATAGCAAAGCTGGCAGAAGATTTTTCAGAGCTGGGTCAGCTGGCAGAAAAACATAACATGCGTGTGGCCTACGAAGCTCTGGCCTGGGGACGGCACATCAATGACTACCGCGACAGCTGGGAAGTCGTGCGCCGGGCCAGTCATCAGCGGGTCGGTCTGGTACTCGACACCTTCCATATTTTCAGTCGCGGCACAGACCTCGACGCAATAGAAAATATCCCTGGAGATAAGATTTTTCTGGTGCAAACCGCCGATGCCCCGGGTCTGTCCATGGATCACCTATCGTGGAGCCGCCATTATCGCTGCTTTCCTGGACAAGGCGAACTACAAATCCACACCTTCATGCATGCGTTGAGTAAAACCGGTTACGAAGGACCTCTGTCACACGAAATTTTCAACGACATCTTTCGTCGCAGTGCACCGCTGCAAACCGCCGAAGACGGATTCAGATCCTCACAGTTTCTTGCTTCGATGTTACCGCAAGCACACAACGAAGTACCCGATTCAGCACCATTAAACGGCTTTGATTTTGTCGAAATAGCCTGCCAGCAACAACACCTGGAAGCACTGCAGCGTCTGCTCGTGGCACTCGGTTTTACCAAAGCCGGACAACATCGCACCATGCCAGCCGAGCACTGGCAATGCGGCAGTGTTCAGTTTGTCCTTAACAGTGACGAAGAGTTTGCCAATCGGTTCCTCACATTGCATGGAACCTCCGTGGTGGCATTGGGGCTAAAAGTCGACAATTCTTACGCCTGTACCAAACGCGCCAGACACATGAACATCCCTCTGGTCGAGCCAGACCACGTTGGTGCAGTGCACAACATGGTGGGCATGCAAAACGTCGATGGTACCGTGTGGTACTGGGTAGATGAATCAACCTCTCTACACGCCTTTGATAACGCTTTCGAACCCTGTAATAGCAACTCACTCGACAAAGACGCCGCGTGCATAGCACAGATTGATCACGTTTCACTGTCGCAAAGCTACCCCGACTTTCTCAGCACGCTACTAACCTTCAGAAGCCTGTTCGACTTACACAAAACACCGGCATTTGACGTATTCGATCCGCAGGGACTGATACAAAGTCAGGTCGTACACAATAGTGATCAGAGCTTTCAGCTGGCATTTAACGCCACAGATGCCCAGAGCACCACCAGTGCAAAGTTTATACAACGCACCAGAGGCTCAGGTGTCCAGCATATCGCTTTGCGAACTCACGATATCTTTGCTTGCGCTCAGTCACTGACCGATGCCGGCATCGCAACGCTCGCAATCCCTGCAAACTACTACCCGGACCTGCAAGTGCGTTTTGGACTGGGATCAACATTTTGCGAAAAGCTGCAGAAACACCAGATTCTTTACGATGAAGACGAATCAGGTGCGTTCTATCAAATATACACACTACCTATTGACGGCAAGTTCTATTTCGAGTTAGTTCAACGCGACGGGTACCGGGGTCTGGGTGCCGCAAACGCCTGGCTTCGAGCAGCCGCACAACAACAAAGTGAAACGATTAGCACCACCACAAACCGCTAGTGGGCCTGCCTGACGTTTAACTACTGGAATCACCAAAAATTCGGTAACTCAGAGAAATCTTGCCAACCCTGACGCATTACACAGTTGCAAGACAACCCGTTATCGGCTTTCCAGCTGCCCACACGATCAATCTGGAAAAAAATATAACCCATTTGGGTGATTTGATAATCCGTATCGAACTGCAACATATAACCTATAAGAATAGCGAAGCAGTTTAGGTCTACACTCCTCAACATCACGTTGTATGAATCAGACGGATCAGGGCACCATTCATGGCGGGAAATCAGGCCGCAGCGTTAATCTCTATTTATAATTCCGCAAACGACTCAGAAGCATGGAACACCGCACTCGATACCTGTGTTGACTACGTGCAGGCACACAGCGCAAACATATTGTTTCAGGAAAACGATAAAAACTCCCGCTGGCGTTATTCGCTTGGCAGCCAACAATGGAGGTCACTGACTCCTGAGCAAATGCAGAAAACTATTGCTTTGTTCGAAAAATACGACGTTAAGGCGTGGGAGTTTGTGCATCGTCACGGCAAACAGCGACCACTCACCGACACCGATTTCTGGACCGACACCACATCGCTTGAACAACGCGAAGATTATCAGTTTTTTAGAAATGAGTTGGGGTTTACGCGCAAGGTAGGCTGCAAACTCAATGACAACCTTTGCTGGACCGATAACATCGCTTTTCAATTTCCATCGCATCTTCAAACGGTTCCCTCTGACAGCATGCATCGGATCCAGTATTTACTTCCACATGCCGCAAAATCTATAGAATTGTGGCGTACCTTTTCAATACTCAAATCTCAGTACAATGCGGTGCTTGCCGCACTGGATCATGTCAAGGTTGGATTGTGCATAGCAGAACCTGGTGGCGCTATCGTGGTTACCAACGATGAAGCCGACCGCATTCTCAGCCTTGGTACCGCAATAAGAAAGGGCAATGACAAACTCCTTCACTGCAAATCTGCAGCAACCGAACACGCAATTACTGCTGCCATCCAGCGCAGCTGCGCGACCTCTGAAGGCAAGGGCTCAATCTCAGAGTCTTACCACCTGGTTGAACACAGCCCGCGACAGCAGATATCGGTAGAGGTCGCACCACTTCGGGACTCTGGCGCAGAACTGGCCGCAAATTTCAACGGGGCACTGATTACCCTGATAGACGTGTCCGCTGATCTGGAAATAGATACGAGCAAAATCGCTGCGGCCTACAAGCTGACGTCTGCAGAGCAGCAGGTCTGTGACATGCTGATTCGAGGCGTAAGTGTCGCTGACATCGCGGAGTCTCGCAACGTCTCTTCCGACACTATAAAATCACAGCTCAAATCTATTTACCGGAAAACCGCAAGCCACAATCGTGTTGCGCTGGCCCGACTGGCCATCAAAGCAGACCCCCCGGTGCGCTAATCCTCAACGGTGCTTATGCGAATAACTATTGAGCACTTTTGATACAATCCGTCGCATGGTAATTTCTCCGGTTAAACGATACGTCACCATTACGCTGGGCCTGC
>CALLLY010000324.1 GCA_938008205.1 uncultured Granulosicoccaceae bacterium | reverse complement strand
ATTCACATTGCACAGATTTATTTTTCTGGGCACTTTCAACTAACAGTGCGCTGAAGGCTGCAGAGCTGCCACCGGCTACACCGGAAACCAACCCGTAGTTTTCAGTGATGCGTGCCAGTCCTGCGAAGTGCGCCGGGATACGGTCTCCATTCCCGCGAAGCGCCACACACATGGTTGGCCCGTCACCATCAATATTGCGAATATCACCACTATCACAATCCGGATCCGGCAAGGGGCAGTCCGTGTCACACACTTGATCGTTGTATCGTCCAAAAAACTCGCAGCGATCTGCATCGGCCCAGGTTATATTTTCGAGATAGGTTTCAAGCTCGTTGCCACTGTCACCCCCGCACCCCACGAGCATTATTAGTGGTATGAGTAACCATAGGGATAGTGACAATGCTTGTCCGGAATTCATGTTATTCACAAGTATCTCCTTCGTACACAATCAACAAAATCACCTGCAAACGGCAGGTCTAATTGATGTTAACCACGTGAATCAGGAAACAGGGATAGAAATAACAGCCTTCCGGTATAGTTTTTTTAGTAAAAACCCACTGTTATGTCGTGAATCTGCATAACGGCATACTAAAAGTATTCACACCAATCTACGACAACATAACAACCGGAACCAGGTGAGGATCAAGCTTAACGTTTTATTAACGTGCGCGGCTTACACTTCACTGTGCAACAATACCGGCCCAACAATATCAAAACGAACCGCAACATCAGTACCGGCCTCAATCTGTCGATCGGTCGCTTCACTGGTACAAAAAAGCACATCGGCACCGGTGCTCACCTTATACTCAATGCGATCACCAACATAGGTCGCCTTCTCTACCCTTCCGGCTAATGCGTTATTATTGTCGTTAGAAAGCGGTTCAACAAAAATGCGGTTGGGTCGCACCGCCAGTTTAGCAGCACCCTCACTCAACCCACGCGCATCCAGCTTCAGAGCAATATTGCCGACGTGCACAGTGGCAATACCATCGTTAACTTCAATGATCTGCGCATTGATTATGTTAGCCTCACCAATGAAGTCCGCAACAAACTCACTGGCAGGCTGTTCATATAACTCACGCGGACTGCCAACCTGTGCAATCATGGCATTCTTCATTACGATAATGCGGTCAGATACTGCCAGCGCTTCTTCCTGATCATGGGTAACGTAAACCACAGTGAGTGATAATCGCTGCTGTATATCCCTGATGTCCTCCCGAACCTGTCTGCGTAACTTGGCATCAAGGTTTGACAGTGGTTCGTCAAACAACAGTACCTGCGGTTCAAGTACTAATGCCCTCGCCACCGCAACACGTTGTTGTTGCCCACCGGAAAGCTCACTTGGCAAACGACTGCCATAGCCTTCAAGGCCAACCAGGTTCAGTCCGTACTCCGCACGCTCAATACTGTCTTTTTTATTTTTACCTGAAGCTCTCAAGCCGTAACACACATTCTCCAATACCGTCATATGCGGAAAAAGTGCATACGACTGAAATACCATAGAGACATCGCGATCAGTGGCCGGTAGCCGCGTGACATTGTCGCCACCAATAAGAATCTGACCTTGGGTAGCCATTTCTAATCCGGCAATCATTCTGAGCGTGGTGGTTTTACCACAACCGGACGGACCCAACAGGGTGACCAGCTCTCCGGCTTGCACAAATAGTGAAACATCGTCTACAGCAGTGACCTCGGTACCGTAGCGTTTGGTTACCGACTTAAATTCAACGGAGGCTGCACGCGTCTGGAGTTCGCTTTGGTTCATAATCTCAACCAACGTTGGTTCGGGACTGGGTGAAAGGACGTGACGTCTGGTTGCGACCGACCAGCAACTGAAACAACAAAATTGCGGTGAGCATGACAAATATCAGTGTTGTTGAGTAGGCGATAGCAATACCGTAGTCATTGTTTTCAACCCGGCCAATAATATAACTGGTGGCCATGTTGTATTCAGCGCTGACCAGAAAGATCACTGCACTGATGGCAGTCATTGCGCGAACAAAACTAAACACCAGAGCCGCCAGAATGGCCGGACGCATGAGCGGCAGAATCACTTTTCTAAAGGTACGCCAGGTATTGGCCCCCAGCGTTAACGATGCCTCGTCGAGGCTTTTATCCAACTGGGACATAGAAGCAATGCCGGCCCGTACACCCACAGGCATATTGCGAAATACAAAACTGATAATCAGAATAATACCGGTACCAGTCAGCTCCAGCGGGGGTACATTAAACGCCAGAATATAGCTCACTCCGACGACTGTACCGGGAATCGCAAAGCTCAGCATAGTGCCGAATTCAAACCAGTCTTTCCCGTGAAACTGCTGCCGTACCAGCAGGTAGGCGGTAATCAGTCCGACAATCGCTGTAAGCGGTGCGGCGGTGGCGGCGATCTTTAGCGTAGTAAAAAACGAATCCCATGCCGTGCCTTTGAAATGAATACCAAACTCGTTAAAGCCTATCGCAAAGGTTGTAATGTAGTGCTTGAACGTCAGGGTATGGTTCAGCCCCCAGGTTTCTACAAACCCGCCATAAATAATCATACTGTAAACTGTTACGGTGAAAACCACCCACACAGAGGCGATGGCATAGCAGGGCCACATGATGCGTTTGGGCATTAACGAATGGCTGCCACCATCGCCCTTACCGGTTTTCGTGATGTACGATTTTTTACCCAGCCATCGGCGTTGGGCATAAAACGCAGTAAGCGTAAACAGCAGTAGCACAATCGCCAATACGGCCGCTCTGCCCTGGTCATTCTGAGCGCCAACGATCGCGAAAAATATTTCTGTCGATAACACATCGTAGTTGCCACCCAGCACCAGCGGATTACCAAAGTCGGCCATGCTTTCGATAAAGCCCAGTAAAAAAGCATTGGCAAGGCCGGGCCGTATC
>CALLLY010000323.1 GCA_938008205.1 uncultured Granulosicoccaceae bacterium | reverse complement strand
TGATAAACGCACGAGTGCCGTCTATCGGATCAAGCACCCAGGTTAACCCGCTTGTACCAGGCTCATAGCCATGCTCTTCCCCTAAGATGCCATGTTCAGGAAAGTGTTTTCTGATGTGACTGCGCATCACTGTTTCAGCAGCGCGATCGGCGATCGTTACCGGATCAAAGTAGCCACGACCGGGTTTATGATCGATCGCAATAGCACTTCTGAAATGCGGCAGAATCGCCTGCCCTGCGAGTTCCGCCAGTTCAATGGCAAAATCTGTTAACGCGGCAAGCTCGGAATTATCGAGCTGGTAAGCTGTCGTAACTGGAAGCTTCATAAGAGATATCGGACGATTTATTCGAGTTATGTGTCCACATTATGAACAGAATGATCGTCGAAATCGCCTACAATTAGCTCAATCATCTAACTTCAGAGACAATCATGTTTAAATCGAGAGTCGTTAGCACCACCGGCTTGCTCTTAGCTCTGGCTTCGATGGCATTTGCCGTCGGTTATCTGCAATTAGTTGAATACCTGGAGCCTTGTCCACTGTGTGTGCTCGACCGGGCAGTAGTTATTGGACTGGGCCTGGTTTTTCTGCTCGCGCTGCTTCACAACCCACTGAAAACCGGGCGCAGGGTCTATGCTACGCTCGCCGCCCTGCTCTCATTAACCGGCATAGGAATTTGCCTGAGACACATTTGGCTGCAAAACCTGCCCCCTGATCAAGTGCCTGAATGCGGCGCCGGTTTTTGGTATATGCTCGATAGCATGCCATTCGCGCAATTTTTAGATACAATTCTTAATGGCTCTGGAGAGTGTGCGGACATTCAGTGGCAGTTTTTGGGATTTTCAATTCCCGAATGGACACTTGCCCTGTTTGTCGTTTTTCTGGGACTTTCGTTGCTGCTGTTTTTTAGTCGGTCACCCAAAGATGCAATCGCAAACGGGGACTTGAACGAATACCGGTAAGTGGAGAGGAAAGCCCGCTAATAATTTGAGTGCGCCGGTAGATCAACCGGTCAATAGCTATGACTAAAAAACCTGTAAATATTTTGAGCTGGTTATCCGACCATCCGCTGCGCCGCCTCGTCAATTCCCCTACAACAGACTGAGGCGATTACAGTGGCAGATTCTCTTAGAGACCAGCTTATCGCAGCGGGTTACCAGGCACCAAAAAAAGAAGACAAGCGCAAAGCCGGCAGCGCCAAAAAAAAGCACCGCAGCAAAACCGCTAAAAAACCCGCAGACAATAAACCAGGCAATCGCGTTGCCGGTAAAAAAACATCCAAAGGCCCCCGACAATCAGCCGGTAAAACAGCCAGCACCCCCGCTGCCGATGCTGCCGCAATCGAAGAACGCAAAAAGCTTAAAGCAAAAATAAAAACGTTAATCGATGACAACAAACTCGACGCATGGAAAGGCGAAGTTGCCTATCGCTACCTGGTCGATAAACGCATACGCGAGTTGTATGTGATCGACAAGGTACAGGAGCAACTTGCTGCCCGCACATTGGCTATCACCCGATTAAACGGCGATACCTATGTTATTCCACGAGCGACGGCACTGGCTATTCAGGAGATAAATCCGCAATGGAGTGTGTTCAATCTTGAGGCTGAAACACCACCGCCATCCGACGAGGGTGAAGACTATGCCGAGTTCAAGGTACCCGACGATCTAAAGTGGTAGCGCGATGAGCGCTGAATCGTTTCTGTGGCACGACTATGAAACTTTTGGTCGTGATCCGGCACGTGAAAGACCCGCACAATTTGCCGCTATCCGCACCAACACAGACTTGGAGGATATTGGCGACTCCACCATGATTTACTGTCGCCAGACACCCGACTATCTTCCCGACCCCGAATCCTGTCTGGTACATGGGGTCCTGCCTCAAACAGCAAACAAAGAAGGCTTAAGCGAGTGGGAGTTTGCCAACGCAATCCACAAACTGATGGCGTTGCCGGGTACCTGCACGGTTGGTTACAACAATATTCGCTTTGATGACGAATTCAGTCGGCAGCTGTTTTTTCGAAACCTGATTGATCCCTATGCACGCGAGTGGCAACACGGTAACTCACGATGGGACTTAATTGATGTGGTTCGACTGGCTCGTGCACTGCGACCCGAAGGTATTGAATGGCCGATCGATAATGAAGGTAAGCCTTCTAACAAACTGGAACTGTTAACCGATGCCAACGGTATCTCCCACAGCAACGCTCACGATGCTCTGGCAGACGTACATGCCACCATTGCGATTGCCAGACTATTAAAAGAAAAGCAGCCACGCCTTTACACCTACGCGTTTAGCAGCAAAAACAAGCGGGCAGTTTTTGCGAACTTAAGCGTTGTTAGCAAACCTGCCGTGTTGCATGTCAGTGGAATGTATCCATCAGAATTTGGAAACATCAGTATTGTGATGCCACTCGGTCCACACCCCGGCAATCAAAACGGTATTATTGTCTACGATCTTCGGGTAGACCCGTCAGACTTAATCACAGCAGACAAAGAAGAAGTCGCCGAGAGGATATTCACCAGAGCGTCTGACCTGCCGGAGGGTAAACAACGCATTGCAGTAAAAACTGTACACGCAAACCGCTGTCCGGTA
>CALLLY010000322.1 GCA_938008205.1 uncultured Granulosicoccaceae bacterium | reverse complement strand
ATTCTAACTGCTGCATAGTACACGCGCGCATCATCATTTTCGGGCTGAAGTGAAATCGCTTTTTTAAGATGCGTTACTGCTGCATCCAGGTTCTTTGAAGACACGACTGAATGCAATCGACCCAGCGCATAATGCCCGGACCATAATTCCGGATCCAGTTCTACGGCTTTATCTGCATAGTAGAATGCGCGCTGCTCATCGGCCTCGGTAAGCACCGTCCAGTTGTTTTCCAATCGAATAGCAAACGTAGCGGCAACTTGCGCATACGCAACTGAATATTGGGGATCGAGTTCAATTGCCTGTCGAAAATGACGCTCTGCCTGCAGGCTGTTTGCATAAGTGAATGTGCTGATCGCCTGCCGCCCCAACAACACTTCTTCGAACGCCAGCGGAATATTCGTCTTACGATTGGCAAGCCTGAGCTTGTCTTGCTTTGTCAGCTTAACAGGTAGCTCGCGCACCAGATGTTCCAGTAAATCATCCCGATAGCTCAGCAAAACTTCATTACTGCCACGATAAGTTCCCGCCCACATGACGACGCCATCCTGACCGTCCAGCAACTGCACAGAAATCTGGTACTGATCGTTTGCCTGCTGCACCTCTCCAAGCACCAGGTAACGGCTACCCAGCTCATTTGCAAGCTCGACAGGACTATTTTTATCTGTTGCATGTGTCGCTGAAATAGACTCCGGTATCACACGAAAGCCCGAGATCTCAGAGAGCTCATTAATCAGGTCTTCGGCAAGCCCCATTGACAAATGATCTGGCACATCAGCGCTGTGGTTCTCAAATGGCAACACTGCGATGACTTCACGTGTTAACGGCACGGGGGTTTCTTTAGCGGGAATCCAAAACCAGTACAACATAACCACGGACACCAGTATAGCGGCACCAGATACCCCGGCAATTTGCCAACGCACCGCGCTTACTTCATCAGGCGGCAGGTCGGTCTGTGTTGATTCCGGGTGACCACCAACTACGGCGTTTATGCGGTAGCCGCGCTTGGGGAACGTTTCGAGCAGCTTGTGATCACTGTCTCCCAACACTTTTCGGATGTCCGAAATACAGCGACTGATGCTTTCATCAGTGGGTAGAGTTTCCGGCCACACAGTCCTGGCCAGTTCGTCCTTGCTGACCATTTTTCCATGGTGTTCAAGCAACACCTGTAACACCTTGGAAGATTTGGCACGAAGTGGCAGCGGCTCACCGGAGGAGTCACTTAGCTGCCCGTTTTGCATTTCATAGCAGTTATCAGCCAACGTAAATACGACTGGCGCTGCGCTGTCGGCCTGATCCATCCAAACTCCGTTGTCGACGGCACCGCCAGCATATGACAGGCAGTAGATTCAAACAAGAAAAACCAATAACGGTCCGTTTCAGAGATCTTTCCAGACAATTTCAACGGTTTTTCAAGCGATTTGGCGGCAGCCAAGGCACTCTCGATACCGAGCAATTCATGCTCAATTTAACTATAAATATCAGAGAGTTATTATCATGGGAAATATCTGGAAATCAGTTTTTCACAACCTTACCAGCAAAAATTCAGCGCCACGCCTTGCGCTAACCGCGACCATAACAATTTGTACACTGGTCAGTAGTCAGGCTGTAGCAGGCGATTCATCGCAAACATGGAAACCGTGGCTTATTCAAACAACAGAATCATATCGTCCGGACACACCTCCCGATATCTCTGAGACCAGTCAGGAGCTTAAACAGTTAAAACAAAGAACAGTCGCTTTAACGGACGAGCAAAAGGCCAATGTCGAGTATTGGCAACCGGGTGCGGCAAACTACCGGTGGGTAGAAATGATACTCGAGCGCTACAGCAAGGGACCACCATCGCCTTTTAAAAGCCGAGGAATGGCACTGCTTAACGCTGCCATTTACGACGCACTGGTTGCCTCATCCGATGCCAAACAACATTTTAAAAGAGACAGACCAACAGACATCACTAAGATTGGCACTCCACCTGGCTCCAGCAGCTACCCATCCAGTCGAGCAGCTGCCGCGGGTGCTGCCGCCGCCATACTGGGCTACCTGTTCCCGGATGAAGCCAATGAGTTTGCCAGGCTGGCACAGCTTGCCGCACAAGCTCGCATTGACTCGGGCCACAACTTTCCGAGTGATACCGATGCTGGATTACAGCTGGGTGCTGCAGTTGCGCAGCGTTATATTGCCTATGCCGCAACAGATAACTCCGACAGCGAGTTTACAGGCGAGCGTCCAACCGGACCAGACAAACTGCAAGGCGAGGTTTTTGTCTATCCAACAGCCGGAGAATGGCAGACCTGGGTGATAGATTCACCTGATGATTTTGTGCCTGCACCACCACCCGCTATCGACTCGGCACAAATGAAGGTGGAGCTGGCAGAAATAAAATCTATTGAAAGAACAGTTCCGGTAGCCATGCAAGGATGGATCTACCATTCAGTGACACGCGCTTATCACTGGTGGTATGAACGTGTTGCGCGGGCAGTTTTTGAAAATAACCTGGAGGAAAACCTGCTGCAATCAGCATTGGCTTACGCCACTATCGCTATAGCCAACCAGGATTCGATTATCGCCTGTTTTAACGCGAAGTATACCTACTGGATGATACGACCGGCACAGCTGGACAAAGAAGTACCCACTCTGTTCCCCAACCCGCCTCATCCAAGCTACCCGGGAGCACATTCCTGCTCGAGTAAATCTTATGCGGTCACTTTCTCGCATTTTTTTCCGGCGCATAGCAGTGCAGTACATAAAGCAGCTGAAGATGCAGGACAATCGCGAATAATAGCGGGTATTCACTATCAGTCAGACAAGGTTGCCGGAGATGAAATTGGAGTAGCGGTATCCAACGAGGTTATCGCCTATGCAGAATCGCTGGTAAGTGACTAGCAGTATTAAGCAACAACAGTCAGGTCTTGCAAGGCAATAATTCCTGTTGCCTGCAAGATCTGGCTCAACCGCTAGTTTAGATTTGCACTGTTACTCTTAACAGACTCATACCGATCAAGTGGCGATTGATCGAAAAACTGGCTCATGATGTCATAGAGCTCGGGATAGGCATTATCCAGCTTCGCTGGCGTTTCGAAAAACACTTCAGCTAATACAGCGAAGAACTCTGCAGGATCAGTTGCACCATACCGATCAAGCCCGTCCTTAGGGTTCACCTGAAAGTCTTCATACGCTTTTGACATTAACTGCGTCCACTTAGCCGGATTCATACCTGGCTGCATGGGCGGAAATCCATTGGCTCGACCGTTCAACATATCAAGCTTGTGTACAAACTCATGAATCACAACATTATGTCCGTCCCTGTCGCCTGCATGCTCAACATCCGACCAGGACAGTATTACGGGACCACGCAACCAGGCTTCACCACTGCGATGACTACTGCCGGTATGGGTTACCCCGAATTTATCAACACGACTGCTATTGTTGGTAAATGCACCTGGATACACGATCACGGATGACCAGCCAGCGTACCACTCAAGCCCCAGTTCCAGTATCGGTAAACAAGCCTGCAGAGCGATGGACTGTTTTACCGCATTGGTAATTTCAAATTCGTGCGCACCACTGATGTGCTTATCATCGAGAAACAGGGTGGCAAGTTTGAAAAGTCTGAACAGCTGCACATCAGTCAGGCCTGCCAGCACCGGCATTGCAGACGACACTTTCTGCCAGTCTTCCTGAGTGAACGGGCTTTTAGCCAGTATGCGCTTTTCCCGCCACTTTCTGTATCTAGCAAACACCTGCGTTCTCTTTGTTGATCAATAACAGCATGATAGTGATTGATTGAGCGATTCCAAATCAACAGCACCAATGCATGGTACAACCCGTCGATCGAACTGTTCCAAACCGTATACCCGGCGGCCTGCCAGAAGGTGGTTCAATTGATCAGGGATAAGTAGTCAGGTGACGTTACCGCTACTGTGCCGGAACCGCAAACGTCAACGAGGCCCACAAGGTTTCCCATACCGCTCGTTTTTGTTCCGACAGCTCTGCTGATGGCTCTCGCAATACCACCATATCAACCAGATAACTGTGCGACGGCTTTACCGGCAATTCCACAATGCCCTGGTCATCAGTCCGGTGCAGCGTAACGGTCACTTCGCCGGACGGTGACTTTTCATACAATTCAATTTGCGCATTAGCACGCTCCTTACTTTGATAATAGGCAGTCACTTCTAAACTTCCATTTAATTGATCGGTATAAGGATTTTGCAAAGCGACCAGCTCAACCACCAGACCAGTCTGTGAGTCACTACCTGCACCACTACCAACTGCAATCAATGATTTTGAAAAGCGTGTATAAACCTCACGAAATTGTGTCTCTGGCAACCTTCGTTTACGATGGCGTTCCAATATGTTTGGAAAATCCTTATGGTCAGCAAAGCGTTGAAATTTCTCCCACTTGCTGTAGGTAATAACAGACGCCGAACTTTGATGAACCACAACGTGTAAACCCTCTTGCACGGACTGCATTTTTAATGCAGGGTTATCACCTAAACGCGCAACAACCGGGCTTACGATATCTCCGGTCACTAAATCAAAACGGCCAGTCTGTGGTGTAATATAGGCCATGGTTGAACCCGAAAAATTTTCCCCGTTTCGCAGGTACGCTTCGAGTTCAGCTTCCTTTTCTACCTGGTAGTGCGCCGGCTCAATCCAGAACTCATGAGAAATCGCTGAACCAGTCATAAACAAGGTGAGTAGCAAGCCAAACAACCACCGAATGTTGGCACCTCTTAATACTAAACAGCTCATGACAATCTCTCTAATCAAAGTTCGGGACCGACGCCGGTTTTTAAACACAACGATATTCGTAATAGCATTATTTATTGCAGCACTGACTTGTCGATCATTGTACGCACATGAAATATCGCCAACCATCAGTGATCTGGTCATCGACGGTGGTACAGTCAACCTGGAAATGCAGCTTAATATCGAATCCTTTGTTGCTCGAATCGATCTGCAGTCACTGGTCAATACCGACGACACCGAAGTGGAAAACGATTATGACCAATTTCGGGCCATGACACCTGAAAAACTGGAATCGGCGTTCCGCGACTTCTGGCCAGACATGGCTGGGCGCTTTTCCATCAATGCACCAGACCCGCTCAAGCTTTCCCTGCTGAATGTTTCTATTCCGCCAGCAGGTGATGTAGAGCTACCAAGGCAATCCACTGTCAACCTGACTGCAACTCTGCCGCAAAGCACACCTGGTGTCACCGTCACCTGGCCTGCTGACTACGGCGCACTGGTAATTAGACAACAGGGGGTTACAGAGCCCTATACCGGCTACCTTCAAAGCGGTGGTGAGAGTGAGCTGATCTTTGCTCACGGCAGTACCCGCAAAACCGCGTGGCAGACCTTCGTCGACTATATTCCAACAGGTTTTGATCATATTATCCCGAAGGGGCTTGATCATATTCTGTTTGTATTGGGGCTGTTTTTCCTGGCTGCGCGATTAAAACCACTGGTCTGGCAGATCAGTGTGTTTACGCTGGCTCATACAGTGACATTGGTATTAGGTGCATTAGGCTGGGTATCGGTACCGGCATCTATTGTAGAACCACTTATTGCCGCTTCAATTGTGTATGTCGCTTTTGAAAATCTATTTACCAATTCACTGCACCCTTGGCGTACCCTGGTTATTTTCGGGTTCGGTCTGCTGCACGGACTCGGATTTGCCAGTGTGCTGGCAGAGTTCGGGTTGCCCGGGAATCAATTTGTACCAGCGTTAGTCGGCTTTAATGTCGGTGTGGAAATTGGCCAGTTAACAGTAGTAGCCATTGCGTATTTCGCGATCACTGTGTGGTGCCGAAATCACCCGGACTATCGTCGCTACATAGCGATTCCGGCGTCAGTGGTTATTGGACTCACGGGAGCCTGGTGGTTTTTGGAGCGCGTGTTCTTCACCTGATGCGCTCAGGTGTCTAATACGCTACCAGGTTTTATGCTCACCACACCTGTTTGTTTATCTAACTGAAACGGACAGGTACTGCATTGAATTCGCTTGTCGGTTGCTGGTGTATCTTTGAGTCTCGGGTCGGCTTCACCACTGGCAAGAGTTGGCTGATCATCTGCATCAAATCTTTTTTTCAACAGATCCAGCAATAAGTCGTCAATACCCAATGGCTCCGAAATCTGATAAGTAGTCCCGGGATACCCGGCGGCGGCCTGACTGGTTAAACTGGGTATATCCCGCGTCCAGTGTTTACCCCTGGCGAGAAAAAGCGGAAGCACAACAATGTGTGTTGCACCTCTTTCCACACAGGCAGCGTACGACGCGGCAATATCAGGCATCGCTAACTCCATGTGTGCAGGCTCGACAATCTGACAGTCACCCGCAAAGCGTGCAGCAAATCGCTCCGCAACTTCTTTCAAACTCTCATTCGACTGAGCGCGGCGACTGCCATGGTCACAAATAATAATACCCGTGACAGCGTTATCCGAGACATTACTCTTGCTCATAAAACAGTTTTCCGGTTCAATCGCTAAAGCTCCATTTTACAGACAAATCAATTTAACCGGGAGTCAAATCAACTGAAGAATTTGGCGGCGATGCAAGAGACTAGTGGGGCGTGCGGAAAGTTCGATAACACTTTATCTTCGCCACAGACGCCATAGCTGCGTTAACCAAGTTGATCATGATTAGGCTCGACGTAGGCCCTGCTAGGCCTGCGCTTTTTCGCCTTGCTCTGACGCCTGTGGCTGTGAAAAGTTCGTTACCGAACTTCCCGCACGACCCACTAGACATTGGCTACGGATGTTATTGCAATTAGAGCTTGGTACTATGTGACGATGATTCATTATCAAACCATTGGCTCCGGCACCAACTGGCTGGTATTTGTCCATGGGCTTACCT
>CALLLY010000321.1 GCA_938008205.1 uncultured Granulosicoccaceae bacterium | reverse complement strand
GGCGCGTAGTCAGCCACCAGCGCAGAAAACTGTGCCGAATCCGGAATCACGCTAAAGCCCCACACCAGTGCGATTGCGATTGTCAGGCCGATACTGCCGCCGAACGTGAGTGCAAATAGCACCGCACTGCTGCCGCTCACCGCCAGTGCCAGAATGGTCAGTTCAGCTCGACCTATTCGGTCTGCCAGCCAGCCTGCTATTGCACTACTGAAGGCACCAATCCCCACCACGCCGAAGGCAGTAATTTTAGCCAGCTGGCCAGCTTCTGTGGTGTCCAGTTGAGCACTGAAACTCACCACCAGCGCAACGCCAATCCAGCCCCACATGGCATACAACTCCCACATGTGTCCAAGGTAACCGATGTATGCGCGCCGCACCTTGAGATTTGTCCAGGCGCTGATTACAGCCGTGGCTTTAAATTGCGATGCCTGGCTGTGATACGGACCATTGCGAACTAACAGTACCAATACAGCCGACAACACTGACAACACCGATGCAACCACCACAGTAATCCGCCACTGCGCTCCCCCCAGAAACGATAGCAAATGCGGCGCGGCTGAACCCAGCGTTAAGCCCCCGACCAACAAGCCCACCAGCAAACCGCGATCTTTCTGCCCCCAGCCGACCGCGATTTTCATTCCTACCGGATAGACACCGGCGAGAAAAGCACCGGTTAATCCTCGCAGCACAATCGCGAGCCACCCACCAATCGGGGCCACCAGCAGTAACAAATTACACAGCGCTGCAAGCGCTGCACTAATGGCAAATACCCAACGCGGTTGGAAGCGATCTGCCATCCCGGTAATTGCGGAGATCAACGCGCCTGCCACAAAACCGGCTGCGACCGCAGAGGTCATCGCCGCCTTTGCAGCAGAGGAAATCGGCACCTCGCGGCCCATGTCGCCCACTATTGCCGCAGAGACAAACCAAAGCGTCATCGCGGCTATTTCCGCAATGATCAATATACTGATGTTGCGCCACTTAGCGTTCAAAGGCGTCCTCGACTGTGCCACAGAGAAGTATGATAGATTCAGTATGACCCGAACCCGTCTCTCGAATTCAATTTGTTGAAAAACTACACAGGTTAACTTATCGCATGTTTTTTCTGGTCATTGTTCTCTCATTTGGAGCGTCGGCACTGGTGCGCCAGTGGATGACTCGCACCTACGCTAAGTGGAGCAAAGTGCCCAACCGGGCTGGTGTCAATGGTCACACGGTAGCAAGGCATATTCTGGATACCAACGGACTCACCAACGTAAAGCTCGAAGTGTCCGAAGGTATGCTGACCGATCACTACGTACCCAGCCAGAAGCTGATGCGGCTGTCGCAGGAAATCAACAATGCACCCAGCGTTGCGTCTATTGCCGTTGCCGCGCACGAGTGCGGCCATGCCCTGCAAGACAAAGAAGGCTATGGACCATTAAAACTGAAAGCTGTCATGATGCCGTTGGCGGCAGTCGGCAATCAGTTCGGGCTGATGCTGACTTTAGGTGGCGCTATGTTCGGCAGCCAGATGCTCATGAATACCGGGTTGCTTATGATGCTGTTGGGTATGTTAATGCCACTGCTGACTTTGCCTATTGAATTTGATGCCAGTAAGCGCGCACTGGAAACCCTTACCGAGATGAAGCTGGTAGACAACAACGAATATGAAGGAGCAAAGAGCATGTTGCGTGCGGCAGCGCTTACCTACGTAGCAGGGGCGGCCTCATCAGCAGCGATTGTAGGCTTGATCCTGTTTCGATTTATCAAGCGATAAGCACATTCAGTCGGCAGACAGTAACCAGGCAGGTTCTGTGATGAATTTGCGATAAAATAGTGATATCCCCAGGCAACAACCGCGATGTGGCGCTGTCATACTCTGAGAATCAGAAAAACGGAAAGACTCATGCTTAAAAACCCTTTGCGATTGTTGTTTTGCAGCCTGGCATTGTTTGCTGCCAGCCACGGCCCGGCACAGGAAACCGAAACGGCAATTTTTGCCGGTGGATGTTTCTGGTGCGTTGAATCCGACTTCGACACCATCAAGGGCGTCGTGTCGACCACATCGGGTTACACCGGCGGTGAAACAACCTCACCCACTTATAAGAATCACCATCAGGGTAAACATCGCGAAGCAGTCGCCATTGTCTTCGACCCGGAACAGGTCAGCTACGAGCAACTGGTAGAGGCCTTCTGGCGAAGTGTTGATCCAACTGATGGTGGTGGTCAGTTCTGCGATCGTGGCCACAGCTACACCACAGCTATCTATACAACCAGTGATGAACAGGCACGCATTGCCAATGAGTCCAGAACAAAACTTGTGGAATCTGATGCGCTAAAAAAACCTGTGATTACTCCCGTCGAGACAGCAGCAGAATTCTGGCCGGCAGAAACCTACCACCAGGATTACTATATGAAGAATCCGCTGCGCTATAAGTTTTATCGAAATTCCTGTGGGCGTGATAAGCAGGTTAAGAAGGTCTGGGGGGATCAGGCGCATGCGGGGCTTGGGAAGCATTAGAGGTTGTTAGGTTGCGCCTGCGGCGGGCCGTTAGGATGTCGCCTGCAGCGGGCCGTTAGGATGTCGCCTGCAGCGGGCCGTTAGGATGTCGCCTGCAGCGGGCCCTACTTTGAAAACACCAAAGTAGGCAAAGTGTTTATCGCGAATGATTGGCCCTGCGGGTGGCGCTCTTGGATGATGGCGGGATCTAATTTTTTCGGTCTTCAGTATTCAGATATCAGTCTTCAGAATTAGTGCGCCATGTTGAGTATTGCCGCTCCACCGGGCCGCGCAGATGCACATCCATGTGCGGCTGCGCTAACGCTGGCATCCATGCCGCTTTTACCCGGTGGATCAGCAATAC
>CALLLY010000320.1 GCA_938008205.1 uncultured Granulosicoccaceae bacterium | reverse complement strand
TCACAGCGGGTAGCTCTGATATGCGTGTTGCCTCTGAAGCACAGCAAACACTGCGCTATAACGGACTGGATGTGCCCGTCATTGCAGACTGTGGTGTGGCCGGTTTGTGGCGACTGACCGATAAGCTGGATCGGTTAAACAATGCTCCAGTTATTATTGCAATTGCGGGCATGGAGGGCGCTTTGTTTCCGGTGCTGGCGGGTTTGGTTAAAGGGCTAGTGATCGCTGTACCGACATCTAATGGCTACGGTGTTGCCACCGGTGGAAAGACCGCGCTTGGAAGCGCGCTTGCCACTTGTTCCCCGGGCGTTGTCACTGTGAATATTGACAACGGCTTTGGTGCAGCGTGTGCTTTGCTCAAGGTATTAGCACCTGAGAATAGGAAGATGTTTTAAAAACCGTGTAGTCATTGAATTTCACGAAGCGCAAAACGTGATCGAGGTTCTGCCTGTGGCTCGTGCAATCCAATAAGTTGTGATACCTGAAATAAAAAATGAATAGCGCACGAAAGCGTGCTGCACCTCTAACGAGTGGCTTTTATAGTGATCATGGAACTATCACCGAGAATCACTTATGCGCATCCCGTTTCAGATTAACTCGCTCGACAAAGGCTTATTTACCAAATACTTTCAAATGACCAGTGACGAACTGGCAGCGGAAGGTGCTTATCTGTTCGAGTCAGATCAGTGCCCTTGTTACCCGTGCAGAGTATCGCTAACCGATGCAGCGATAGGCGAAACTGTATTAGCGGTTTCTTTCAGGCATTTGTCAGTCAACAGTCCCTACTGTGCTTCGGGTCCGATATTCGTGCGCAAAGACTCAATTACCGTGACACCTGAAGTCAATGAGATACCTCCCATGTTGCAGCATCGCTTGCTATCGGTCAGGGGATATTCGGATCAGGACCGTATGATTGAGGCGCAGACGGTTGAAGGCAAAATGCTGCGCGACACTTTGGTTCAGCAGTTCCGCAATGATGGTGTCCGGTATATTCAACTTCACAATGCCGGTGCGGGTTGCTTTAACTGCACAGTAACCCGTGTATGACTTGTTCGGTTCCAGCACAGCCGGGCAGAGTGCCCGGCTGTTCAGGTGACTACGCAGGAGTCCGCGCGGCAGAACACCCTGTAACTACGAACGCGCCCTGACGGTGCGTATTATTCTGCGTACAGACTTAAGCCCGGCACCGTTACCGAAAGGAGCTACCACGCCACCTCTCATCACGTTGTTCTGATAGGACGCACTGATGCGGCGAGAACCACTCATCCCCTATATTGACCACTTGACTCACTACCTGACACGGTTCGACGCAACTGATACCGAAATATCTGTAAGCGGCGTGGTTATACACCGATGGTCATGAAAGATCGGATGCGCAACTGTTATCGTTGTGTAGTGCCGGAGGGTGTAATCGTCAGTGGAATTTATGATTTCTGTTCTGCTTTTTCTGAACTCTAATCACACGGCCAGTACGACCGTTGAAAAACAATTGGCCATCATCAGGGTAAGTAGTCGGGGAAGATTTATGGAAAAGCGTTGGAAAGTGCTGTGTCTGTTGTTTTTTTCAAGAATTGCCTTGGGGTTTCAATTTCAGGTGCTGGGATCTGTCTCTCCAAGGCTGGTTGAAGAATTACAAATCGACTATCGCCTTGCCGGCATACTGGTTGGATTGTTTCTATTTGCCGGTATCTTTCTTTCGTTTCCTGCCGGGCTTGCCCATCGTTTTGCTTCAGATAAGTCAATAGTTATCCTGGGGTTGTGCCTGGTCGGTATGGGCGGATTAATTTCAGGGCTGAGCTCACTGTATGGTTTTATCGCGGTGGGTCGAGTGATCAGTGGTGCGGGTTTTGTTTTTTGTACGCTGTATTACACAAAAATAGTGGCTGACTGGTTCAGTGGAAAGGAGCTTGCCACAGCCATGGGTATTGTTGTGTTGAGCTGGCCCGTGGGTATCGCTCTTGGGCAAATGGTTCACCCTTGGGTCGCAGCGCAGTTCGGCTATTCGGCTGCCTTTTATCTGGCTACTGTGTATAGCGTTGTCTCTGCTGTTGTGTTGTGGTTTTTGTATGACGGATCAGCGGATAAAGCGCAACCTGTGTCTGATCAAAAGACTCAGGTGTCCGGGCTTTCAACGTTTCATTTGAAATTAACCCTGGTAGCGTCATTGGTGTGGGCATTGTTTAACGCGGGATATGTTATCTACTTAAGTTTTATACTGCAGCTGTTGATCGATGCTGGCTATTCAGAAGGCTATGCCTCTATGCTTGCCAGTGTGCCAAGCTGGATGATGGCGGTAACCGTCATTCTTGCCGGTCAGATCGCAGATCGTGCAGGAAACCGAAGCCTTGTTCTCTATGTAAGTATGTTTGGTGGGGTAGTGAGTTTGTTGATGCTGTCACAGGGTATTGCGATAGTTGCTGCCGTTTTCCTGTTCGGACTGCTGGCACTGGGCTCGGCTGGCGTTATCATGTCACTCACCGGTGATTCAATGCCGCCTGAATCCAGAG
>CALLLY010000319.1 GCA_938008205.1 uncultured Granulosicoccaceae bacterium | reverse complement strand
TCCCGCCCTCTACAGCGCCTGGCAGGATATTGTGCCGGTTAAAGACCACGGTGAACCGGGTATCGATTACGATATTGTCGGACCGGTTTGCGAGTCGGCGGATTTTCTTGGCAAGGATCGCAAGCTGAATCTGTCGCACGGTGATCTGCTTGCTGTGTTATCAGCCGGGGCTTACGGATTTTGTATGAGTTCGAACTACAACTCCAGGCCGCGCGCGGCGGAGGTAATGGTGCAGGGAGAACAGGCACATCTGATCCGTGAACGGGAATCCGTCGAGAGTCTTTACGCCGGTGAGAGTTTGCTTTCGGATTAAAATGACCGGTTGTTGCGGCGAGGTGTGTTGTACGAGTATTCGGCCGGGGTCTTCTGCGCTATATGTGGCGCAGGTTACGATCAAAAGCCTTCCCCTGCTGTGAGACGCAGACCCTCCTGAAGCGTCAGCGAGTTGAAATATCGCCGTAAGCCTCGCTCACACGTCGGTCTCCCGATTGACCTGGCCAGCCACACTTGTACTACACCTTAAGCATTGGGTGGTATTCGAGCTTTTTTCTATTTCATATCAGGACAAATGTCATCGCTGTCGAGAGCGCAACGCTGTCTCAGCAAGAACTGGCACAGACTATATCGAGCTGCACCGGGTATCGCCTGAAAAATCTCCTGTCTGGTCTATGGTTAAGGTAATGCGGAGCGGTCATTCAAGTGATACATCTGCTTAACGATTCTTACAAAAAGTATAAAAAACAATAATCTAATCGTTAAAGGTGATTTTTTACTTTAACATCCTCCGGCAATGAAACAGGGCTGCGCCCTAACTTTGAATACCGGAAATTTCAGCCCGTCACATGCCAATCGACTTCACCAAAATGCACGGGATTGGCAATGATTTCATCGTAATCAATGCGTTAGAGCGACCTTTCTCCCTGTCTAGAGAAGAAATCAGGCGATTGTCACATCGTCGATTCGGTGTGGGTTTTGATCAGTTGCTGGTGGTTGAACCGCCTGAGAGCGACGACGCGGAATTTACCTATCGGATCTACAACGCAGACGGCGGCGAGGTCGAGAACTGTGGTAACGGGGCGCGTTGTTTCGCGCGCTATGTAACCGACAAGGGCCTGACCAACAGCCAGAGCATTCGGGTGATGACATCGACCGGCTTAATGACTCTGGTGGTGAACGACGATGAGCAGGTAACTGTGGCGATGGAGACACCGGAATTCGAGCCGCGTAACGTGCCGTTCAAGGCCGAAAAAACGCAAGACCGTTATCAGCTGGATGTTGCCGGTGATCAGCTTGAGGTCGGTGCAGTATCGATAGGCAACCCGCATGTGGTGCTGCAGGTAGCGTCTGTCGAACATGCTGCAGTGGAGAGACTTGGACCGTTGATGGAATCACATGAGCGGTTTCCCAACCGGGTCAACGTGGGGTTCATGCAAATCGACAGTCGCAATGAAATCCGTCTGCGCGTGTACGAGCGTGGTGTTGGTGAAACACTCGCCTGCGGCACTGGCGCCTGTGCCGCCGTGGCAGTGGGTATTAAACAGGGCGTATTGGACAGAGACGTAACGGTGCATCTGACAGGTGGTGATTTACAGGTGCAGTGGGCAGACGACACGGCGCCGGTAATGATGACCGGGCCCGGTGAAACCGTTTTCGAAGGCAGACTTGAATAATGATAAGCAATAAACAACGAGCGCTGGCTGAAGAGCAAAGCTACGGGTATCCCGAATTCGATACAGACATTGTCGACTACCTGCGCAGCAGCCCTGACTTTTTCGCACGTCACCCGCAGCTGTTACTGGAAATCGAAGTGCCTCATTACGAACGGGGCGCGGTATCTCTGGTGGAAAAACGTCTGGCATTGCATCGCGAACAGTATGACGATTTGAAAGACCGGCTCGGTGAAATAGTTGAAGTGGCACATCGTAACGATTACCTTGCCGACCTGTTGCACGACTACTCTGTGGATTTGATTGCTGCTGACTCAATTGTTGAGGTGTTCGAATTAACACGCTCAACACTAACAACAAAACTACAATGTGAAGATGTCAGAACACTGATTGCTCGAAACGAAGTAGTCGACCTGTGTCTGCGCGACGCCATGCCAGAAGTGGTCGTGACTGACAGTAGTTTCGCCAAACCGATTGCTGATCTGCATGTCCATAAAATGGTTTACTGTGGTCATGCCAGCCAGGAACGAATCGATCACTTTTTTCCCGATACTCAACTGAACGTGAAGTCGGTGGCGATAATCAAGCTTTCGCATAGTGATGATATAAATCGCGAAGTTAATATGGGTTACCTGGCATTGGCCAGCGAAGACAAAGCGCGCTTTGCACCGCACATGGCAACTGATTTTCTGCAGCGATTTGGCGCTTTGCTGAGCGCCAGGCTGGCGGTGTTTTATAATTAAACACTCTGTGGTTGCCTTCGACGAAACCATTGATGAGTTTTGTGAATATCTAGAGGTACAGCGAAGGTACTCACCTCATACGGTAAAAAACTACCGGCGCGACTTGCAACAGGTAGCTCAGGGGTTACTTGCACTTGATGTTTCTGATTGGGCAGGTGCCAATGCATTTAACATGCGCAGGGTTATCGCCAGTCAACATGCTACCGGTTTGTCAGGTCGTAGTCTGGCGCGGCGTTTATCCTCGGTCAGGTCTTTATACGCCTATCTGATTAAACAAAAACGTATTGAAGTAAATCCGGTTGCTGAAGTACCGGCGCCCAAAGATGAACGCGGTTTGCCCGAAACGCTGCAAATAGAAGATGTGCAGCGTCTGTTCGCCCTGGAAGGCAATGATTTGTTACTGCTCAGAGATCGAGCTATTTTCGAACTGATTTACTCATCAGGTCTGCGTTTGTCCGAAGTGGTGCAACTGGATCTCGACAGCATAGATCACCAGACAGGACAAATGAGTGTTGTCGGTAAAGGTAATAAAACCCGTATCCTGCCGGTTGGCAGCCATGCCCTTCGTGCAGTAAGCGGTTGGAAAAAACGACGTGCCGAGATGCTGCGCGGCAATCCAGATGAGCGGGCGCTTTTTGTCAGCCAGCGAGGCACTCGGATTTCGCATCGAAGCATACAGCAACGGCTTAAAACAATGGCGCGAAAAACCGGTATAGCCCACAACGTTTATCCGCACTTGTTACGACATTCGTTCGCCAGTCATATGCTTGAATCCAGCGGTGACTTACGGGCAGTGCAGGAACTCCTCGGCCATGCCGATATTAGCAGTACGCAGGTGTACACTCATCTCGACTTCCAGCATCTGGCCAGGGTATACGAAAAGGCACATCCAAGAGCCGTCCGTAAGAAAAGCAGCTGAATAAATTATTGGTCCAGCACACTAACAGGCCGGGTATTATGGCTTTTGGTCGATACGGCGGTGATTCGAAAGCAATCGAAGCGCCCATCAAAACTAATGGCTTCTGTCAGCTTAAAAGCACTGCATATATCGCTGTTGAGGGATGGGTAAATCTTTAGTACATCGCCCAGTCTAAATCTATCCACCGGCAGCACGATAAGCGTGGTGGTAAACCCGTCACTGCCAATATCAAAAGTGAGCGCCTCAAAGCGAGGCTCATAAGATCGCTCAGTGGATGTACGTTTTTCACCCAGTACTGGCTGCACGTCAGTACCGATCAGCTCAATGCCGATTTGCAGATCATCCTGCTGAAGATTCTTTATCCAGCGTATAACCCCCGTATGCAAAGAGTTTGGAGCGTCTTTGGAGTCGAGCCTGATGGACTCAGGGCGATTTAGCGCCGTACTGTCGGGTACGATGCAGGCAATCAACTCGCCCACTTGCAACTGATGGTTATCGCGTGTGTTTCCGCGCAGGCAAAAACCACTGTTGCTGCGGTTAACCAACGTCCAGCGAGTGGGTGCTGCGTGCTGCTCTAATGCGGATTCGTGTTGCCGGTACAGGGCATGAATGTCTTTCAGGCCGGTTTGTGTGGCTACAGCTGCATTGCTGATGGCACGTGCTGTAGAACGGCTGGTTTGTCTTGACCAGATGAACAATATTTTCTGCAGCTGTGCACGTGATAAAAACGGCTGGTTGTTTTCTTGTGTATTTTCAGCACTTAGCAGGGCCTCACAGATAGGCTGCAAGTGCAGGTAGCGTATCTCATCTTCCGTGGCATAGTTGCAGTAGCGATGGGCCGCAGGGGGATTGGCGGAATTAATGGCAACGCTGTAGAGGCTATTGCCGGGGGTATCCGGCAATTCACTGTCAAATGGCAGATGCGTTGCGTGTTGTGCCAGTGTGTAGAGAAGTTGCTCCATCAGTGAGGCAGGCAGGTGATCGTTATTGCTTAGATGAAACATGGCAAGCGTTGCGTATAACGTGCGGATTGTGGCTGGATAAAAGTTATCTTTGGCGGTTGCAGCACTCACAATTTCATCAACTGCGCTTTCCTTTTCTGCAAGCCAGTAAAGCGTGTTAATGTCACGCCAGTATTTGTCCGGCCAGGGCAGGTACGACTGGGAAAACCGCAGGCTGCACTCGGCCAGAGATCGCATGGCAAAATACAACGCATGGATTCTATCGAGCCTGTGTAATTTGCTGCGTCTGAGCAATACATCGACCAAAGCTATTTTGTAGCTGTACGATAATTCCTGCAGAAGTGTTGTAGCGCTTTCGAATGCGTTGCGGGCATCGTTGCTGTAAGGCAGATCAGCACCGACGTACTGATCGTCGATAAACGGTTTGACGGCGTTAACCTGTGATGCAAAAAGCCCGGCAATTTTCAGTCGCTCAGCGGCATTATTTTGCAGCCGATTGCTGTGCTGCAGGGCCCGCGTTAAGCCGGTGATCTGTGCCTGCAGACTCGCGGAGGTCTGCTCAGTCAGCCAGTTTGCCACTTCGGCATAAGTTGTCGGGAAACTCTGCTTGGTTGGTTTTTGCTGCGACGGTACAATCAGCGCAATCGCGGGCGTCGCGTTGTGTGTCCGGCGACGCGCGATTCGGTTGATCGTATCTTGAACTTTACCCATTGATTCCCACATTTTTAAAAGTGACGACAGGGTGGGTCTGTATGGTCACGTTGGTCACGGGCTGCCATTGCGCAGCATAATTTTCGTATCCTGCCAGGCGCATCAACATCATTGCACTAAAGTGTAGTGCAAACTTGTGCGGGTTACAGTCGGAGAACACTTTTGCAACAATTTCGCGGTACCACCATAGTCTCCGTTCGCCGGAAAAACGAGGTCGTTATCGGTGGCGATGGCCAGGTGACGTTGGGCAACGCGATTATGAAGGGCAATGCGCGTAAAGTCAGGCGACTCTATAAAGATCAGGTACTTGCCGGATTTGCCGGTGGCACTGCTGACGCCTTTACCTTGTTTGAGCGGTTCGAGGGCAAACTTGAAGAATATGGTGGCAACCTGACTCGCGCCGCGGTCGAAATGGCAAAAGACTGGCGTACCGATCGTATGTTGCGCAGACTGGAAGCACTGCTGGCTGTCGCCGACAAGACAAACTCACTGGTGATTTCCGGAAACGGCGATGTGATTGAACCCGAGCACGGACTGATCGCAATAGGTTCCGGCGGTGACTTTGCCAAAGCGTCTGCCCGTGCATTGCTGGAACATACGGAGCTAAGCGCCACAGATATTGTCACTAACAGCCTCAACATTGCTGCTGATATTTGTATTTACACAAACGGCAATCTGACTGTCGAATCGCTCGAGATCGAGTAGCAGCGACTTTCCAAACAAATAATCAACACCGACTAATGGTTCTAACTGATGTCTACCATGACTCCGCGCGAGATCGTTCAGGAACTCGACAAACATATTATCGGGCAGAAAGATGCTAAACGTGCCGTTGCAATAGCGCTGCGAAACCGCTGGCGACGGCAGCAGGTGGACGAGCATCTGCGCAATGAAATCACACCGAAAAACATTCTCATGATCGGCCCCACCGGTGTCGGTAAAACCGAAATATCACGCAGACTGGCCAAGCTTGCCAATGCCCCGTTTATCAAAATCGAGGCAACCAAATTTACCGAGGTGGGCTACGTTGGCCGCGATGTGGAATCTATAGTGCGCGACCTGGTCGATGCCTCGATCAAACAGACGCGTGAAGCAGAGATGGCCAAAGTACGACATCGTGCGGAAGATGCTGCCGAAGAAAAGATTCTCGATATTCTTCTGAGACCGGCAGCGGGTGCTAACGAAGAAGAATCCTCGACACGCCAGAAATTTCGCAAAATGCTGCGCGAGGGCAAACTCAATGACAAAGATATAGAAATTGAAGTGAGTGCGGCCGGGGTCGGTGTGGAAATTATGGCCCCTCCGGGAATGGAGGAAATGACCCAGCAGCTGCAGGGCATGTTTCAAAATATGGGGCGGGATAAAAAGCAGACTCGCGAAGTCAAGATATCCGAAGCGTTACAACTGCTGACAGATGAAGAAGCTTCTAAACTGGTGAATGAAGACGATCTTAAACAGCTTGCGGTTGAAAACGTCGAACAGAACGGCATAGTGTTTCTCGATGAAATTGACAAGGTAACCCGCCGCAGTGATTCGCGTGGTGGCAGTGCCGATGTTTCCAGAGAGGGTGTTCAGAGAGATCTGCTGCCACTGGTAGAGGGTTGTACTGTCAGTACCAAGTACGGCATGGTAAAAACTGATCACATACTGTTCATCGCATCCGGGGCATTTCACCTCACCAAGCCTTCTGATTTGATCCCTGAGCTACAGGGCAGACTGCCGATACGCGTAGAGCTCAAAGCGCTGTCGGTTGAAGATTTTGAAAGAATTCTGACTGAACCGGATGCCTCTTTGACACTGCAGTACCAGGCATTGTTGGGTACCGAAGAGGTCAAGTTGTCTTTTACCGATGACGGCATTAAACGCATTGCTGAAGTTGCCTGGCAGGTCAACGAGAAAACTGAAAACATTGGTGCTCGTCGATTGCACACAGTACTCGAGAGGTTACTCGACGAAGCCTCCTTCGATGCCGCTGATACCGCTGGCAGCGAAATCAAAGTTGATGCCGTCTATGTGGATAAATATCTGGCAGATCTTGCACAGGATGAAGACCTGAGTCGTTACATCCTGTAGTCTCCTCACAAAACCAATGACGTGCGCTAATGTCTAAATCTACTGTCAGACCAACCGAGATCAAGCTGCACCAGCGTAGCCGGGTGCTGGAAATGCACTTTGACGATGGCTTTGAGTGCAACTTAACTTGTGAATACCTGCGTGTACACTCGCCTTCGGCGGAAGTTCAGGGTCACGGACCCGGGCAGGAAGTTTTGCAGGTTGGCAAGGAAGATGTGGGCATTGATCAGATTATTCCTTCCGGCAACTATGCGGTAAAGATAGCCTTTGACGATGGCCATGATTCAGGCATCTTTACCTGGCAATACCTGCACGGACTGGGTGTAAATTACGAACACAACTGGCAGGTTTATCTCGACAAACTCGCGGCTGCCGGGCATCAGAGAAAAGACCGCAACAGTGCACCGAAACAGTAACCCGGCACCCTTGCCATTGCGCCTGCTTGCGCACGTGCAACGGCATTAATCGAGGTTTCATGAACGATAAAACTCACTTCGGTTACCAGACCGTAGATAAAAAAGAAAAGCAGGCGCTGGTGGGTGCGGTGTTCGATTCTGTTGCCGAACGCTACGATGTCATGAACGACCTGATGTCTATGGGCATACACCGTTTGTGGAAACGTATGGCGATTAATCAGACCGGTGTCAGAGCCGGTCAGTCGGTACTGGATCTGGCCGGTGGTACCGGAGATCTGGCCGCCAAACTGAGCGAACGTGTGGGTGACAATGGCCGTGTGGTACTGGCCGATATCAACGAATCGATGGTCAGCGTTGGTCGTGATCGAATGATTGATCGCGGTATTGTCAACAACCTTCACTACACACTGGCTGATGCAGAACAACTGCCGTTTAAGCCAGGTAGCTTCGACTGCATCACCATGGCTTTTGGTTTGCGTAACGTCACTGATAAGCAACGGGCACTGGAATCGATGTTTAGCGTGTTGCGACCCGGAGGTCGATTGTTGGTGCTGGAGTTTTCAAAGCCGGTGTTACCACTGTTGAGCAAGGCCTACGATGCCTATTCATTTACCGCGTTACCGGCACTGGGCAAACTGGTCGCAGGAGACTCTGAGAGTTATCGTTACCTGGCAGAGTCCATTCGCAAACATCCCGATCAACAAACGTTAATGGAAATGATGCAGCAGGCAGGCTTTGAAAGATGTGACTACCAGAACATGACAGCAGGGGTAGTAGCACTTCATAAAGGTTTTAAGTTGTAGAGAGACAAAGTTATTTTGTTACTCATCGGTCAATCGTCATGAAGCTCCCTGTTCCGTTAGCGTTGGCAATTCAAGCAGGCTTTAATCGCTATATTGCCCTGGATGAAGAGTCCCTGCCGCGATTAGAACGTCTGCAGGGCAAACTGATACAGCTTGAAATTACTACGCTCGATATCAGCATATTTCTGCTGTTCCACAAAGATAAAGTCGAAGTGCTGGAAGCGTTTGCTGCAGAGCCTGACGCACTGATTAAAGGACCGCCGTTTTCAATGCTGAAGCTGGCAGCATCGCAAGGTGATGCTTCAGGTGTGGATATCACCGGTGATGTGGAGCTTGCTCAGCGCGTCAGCAGAATGCTGCAGCAGATTGATGTGGACTGGGAAGAACATTTTTCTAAAATTACCGGTGACGCGGTGGCCCGGCAATTGGGTAACGTGGCCCGCGGACTACAACGTTTCGCCATACGTACCCGCAACACCCTGCAAAGTAATACTGCGGATTACCTGCGTGATGAAACCAACCACCTGCCTCATGACTGGGAGCTGGAAGCATTCAGCAATGATGTCGATGATTTGCGTGACCGTGTGGAGCAGCTGGTGCGTAAGGTTGAATCGATAGCGGGGGTTTCTATCGATGCACCAGACTCTGCATCTGATGCAGCACGCCATGATTAAACTCAGCTAAGCATTGTGTTTAATCGAATCTCTCGTCTGCTAACGATACAACGTATATTTTTTAAATATGCGATTGATGAACTGATTATAGAACTCACCGGGTCACGGGTATTCAGGCTGTTGTGTCGTTGCTGGCCAACACCTGCTCGATATAAAAGCACCCGCGCTCTGCCACGTGGTACACGATTGCGTATGGCACTGGAAGAGCTTGGACCGGTGTTTGTAAAGTTTGGACAAATGTTATCCACCCGTCGGGATTTGCTACCCGATGACATATCAGATGAGCTGGCGTTGTTGCAGGATAGCGTGGCACCGTTTGCCTCTGCTACCGCAATCTCTATCGTGGAAGAGTCTCTGGGGCAGTCTGTTGATCAGCTGTTTCTTAATTTCGATAAAGAACCGCTGGCAGCAGCTTCCATTGCACAGGTGCATAGCGCTGTTCTTGAAAATGGTGATGCGGTCGTTGTGAAAGTTCTGCGACCGGATATCGAGCAAACTATAGCGCGCGATATTTCACTGATGCATCTGCTGGCGTTAATGATGACCTGGTTCTGGAAAGACGGCGTTCGTTTACGCCCCAG
>CALLLY010000318.1 GCA_938008205.1 uncultured Granulosicoccaceae bacterium | reverse complement strand
GACCATCCTTGAGAATCGCGAGGGCTATAACGATGAAAAAACAGCGAGATTTCGGGCTTATCAGGGAGTAACGTGGCGCGAAGCTCTGCGCTATTCCCCTGCTGAGCCCGGTCTTTCCAGAGCATTGCAACTGACAGATGGCAGAATCTCGGCTGGAGGCTGGAACGACTTACACCCTGTTTTGGCACTGAAGAACATGGGATGCGACAAAGTTATTTATCTTACTCGTCAGGGTCAGGAGTCGAGGTTTGCGACTGGTGTCTCTGCGTTGCTGGGGGCGCAGGCTTCCGACAACTTTGCGTTGTACGATCTTAGTAATGTAAATAGCGGATTCAGTCGGTCACTGGAAGCTGCGGATGGTGTTTTATGCACCAACTGGGATCAGCAGGAGCGCTTTAATTTTTCGATGTTTTTTAACGATGCCTACAATTCGCCGCTGGAAACCAGCGACTCACATTTGCAGCAAGCATCGAATTTGTCCACTAGTGCCAGACTGGGGATTAAGGGCTGTTCACCTGGTGTTTATTAGTGGGGTGCCCGGGAGATTGGCAACAGCAATACATAAGTGAGGTGCACATGCTGTTGCCACCGGCTTGTCTCTGGAAGTGGTTTACCTGACGAGTACGGTTCTTACGCGCAAAGCTACCGTGCTATAAGTTCCACCCGGCGGTTGTTTCTTCTGCCCTCGACGGTGTCGTTAGTATCTATTGGTACAGTCTCTCCAAACGCCCGGGGTATCAACCGGTATAAACCGACTCCGATTCCCCGGAGATAATTGATCACTGCCCACGCTCTTCGCTGTGACAGGATCTGGTTGGTTCTTTCCGATCCCTGGCTATCCGTATGCGCCGAGATAATCACCGGTAACTGCGGGCAGCCGGATAGTGTGACGGCCAGATCGTCGAGTATGGATTTGGCGGCTAGTGTTAGATGTGCTGATCCGGAATCGAATCTGACTCCGTCCATCACCCCTTTTAAATCGCCACAGGGATTTTCTATCTTGCGCGATTGTTGTTCCGTTAGTTTAAATGGCGGTGGCGGTGGCGGTGGCGGTGGCGCTAATGATGGCTTCGATGTTTTAGCCGCTAGTTTCTGTTTCGACGGCTCTTTGTCGGGTGCCGCTATGGTGGGCTTCTTGCCGAATCTATAGATTAGTCCGAGTTGTCCGTACTGTGCATCTGCTGAAAACGAGATTACCTCTGCTCGTGCACCCAGGCCGTTGTGATGCATGTATTCTACCCCCGCACCCCATAGTAAATGGTTGGCATCAACTTTCCGAAATGGTACAGCTCCTGTCGGGGAGTTGCTTAACAGACCAAAACCACCGCGACCATAAGCGGTCAGTCCCTGCCGTTTATAACGGTTGCGGTGTCCTCCGGCGTAGACCAGAGCGCTGAGTCCGTCGATATGGTAGTTAATATGACCTGTTGGGGAAAGACCCGCACTACCCAAATCTGTGGAGTGAAGTTCCAAAGACAATTGCCTGAACAGGTCTATACCGAGATTGATCTGCCCGCCATTGTCTGATCGTCTATTGACATCCCAGCCGGCAATTTTGGCGGTGTTTGGCTCAAGCCTGCTGACGCCCAGACCGGCACCGGCATAAATCGTACGACTGAATTCTTCACCGGCGTTGTCTGCGTGGTTATCCGCCATCGCATTGTGGTTATTGCAGAAAAACAGTACAGAAGTAACGACTACGATTCTTCCGAGCCGGCGATGGGTTTTAGTGGTGTATTTGTTTACTGAATGAATGACGTTTCGCAATATAGCGAGTGAATAGTGAGCGCGATTATTGTTGTTGTCGCACGCAATAGTGTGCGGCGCTTTAGTCGACATCTTTTATTGTTCCTCAGATCTTTATCGTCCACAGCGTGGTGGCTGGGGTACTTCCGACAAGGGTCTCTTGCACAGTGGAAGGCCAATGCATGTCGTCGACTGGAAGGTTCAACATTCATTCCCGTCAGTATGTATTAGCAGTAGCACGGGGCTACTTAAAGTCAGAAATTTCTAAGTGATCACGTTTGTCATTGGATTGTTTGAACTGCGTTCGCTATGGCTGAACATCACCAGAGGAATGTTTTGTCCGCAACAGTTGTAACGCGGAAAAACTTGATATGCGAAGCAGTAAAGCGGTCACAAATCCGAATATTTTTGTCTGTGCTAATTCTGCTTGATTAGCGTGCATCATCTCATCAGTCTGCCCTGCAGACCTGTTGAGAATCCGGATCCGGGTGTTGTCATACCCATCGTTGACGCCGGCATGCTCCCGTATGATTTTGTGTGTCACACATGCGTGGGGAAACGCTGCCAGAAACAGATCTGCATAAGTTGGACACGACGTGGCTTTCTGGCGTTATTTGTGTTTCAGGTAGTGGTGTGTGTTTTGTCCATTGTCTGATTCCGACTTTCATTGCACCGCTTTCGCCATTTAATTGCGAGTCATGCGATGGTGACTAAACTTAATGAGTTAGCCCGTCAGGATCTTGTCTGATTGGGCTGCCTGTCGGGAGTCACTGGAATGACACCAGGCGATGGTCTGCTGAGGTGAAAGGAGCATTGCACATTCACCGGGTAATGGATTCTATCGAAGTGGCCTTCCGGATAAAGCCGGACAAATCATTCAGCATAACCGGTGGCGGTTGTGGTTGCTGTTCAATAAATCTGTTGCACAACATTCGACAGCCTGCAGGTGTGAGAGTTGAACTTAAAGAATATCCGGATTTTCCTTGCATTGATTTGCGCGCTGCTCAGCGCCAATCCGGCCGCCGGGCAGAGCGGTGAAAAGTATGGCGCGGTTGTTTTACGTGTTTACTACAGTGACCTTTACCTTGCATTTGCTCAGTACGAAATTGACGACATACCGTTTCAACAACCGCAGGTCAGGGTACAAAAAAACGACTCCCTGCTGACACTCGCCAAACGCCATCAAATCGACAAGCTCGATTCTCTTCATCTGGCAGCGGCAATTTACGAAAAAAATCAATCAATGTTCGCAGAAGATGGCTCCGCCCGGTTGACTGTCGGGGCAAAGATCACAATGCCATCGGTTGGTGATATTCTCTATGCGCAGGAGAGATTTGAAAAGCTGGTAGTGGTGGGTGAAAACCTGGTTTTTGTGGGCGATGAAAATCAAATGCGTGATGGCTCGCGACTGCCATTTGATCAACCTGTTGTGGCGCTGGGGCCTTTTGCCAAAGAAGCACCACGCCCTGTTGAAGTTATCGCAGAGGCGAGCATTCGTCTTGACAGTAAAACTCCCGATAACTTTTACCTTGCTGAACACATCGGGTCGTCCGATGTACCTGCACAGATATTGTTTAAATCGGCACAAGCAATTGACGCGCAAGAGGCTAAAACACTATCGGTGGCAAAGGTAGATATTGCCGGCGGCAAGGACACCGCAGATCCGGTTGCCGAACCGGAAGTGGTTCTAATGGAGCAAACAGCCGCTGCAGCCACGCAGCCGCTAACGACCTCAAAAACCGCGTCAGATGCAGGTGCTGATGATACGGGTACAGTTGCAGCGACAGATGAAGCGACGGTAGTGATTGAAGAAATTCCCACCACCGAAGAACAGCCCGCTTCAGGCGAAATCGATCAAAGTGTGGCAGAGCAAAGCGCGCCACCGAAAGTTGTGCAGAGCATTAATGCCGGTGTCATTGTTGCGCAGCATGCAGCGGCAGTTGGAGTTGAGCAGCCTGCAATTACCATGGGTAACAGCTTTGCCAGCAGAGATAAGGTTGCCAGGCGCGATTATTTTGGCCCGGCAGTTGTTTCAGGAGGCAGGAGTCGATCGGATTATTCAGCTGATCCGCTAAGCTCTCTGGTCGAGTGGCAGTATGCTGATGATGCGACGGTGGGGACGGTTCTAAACACGCTCGCCGAATATATAGGTTATGAACTGGTAAGCACCGATAACATGGTGCTTGAAAGCTATACCCGTCAGTTGCCAGCTATGCAACGCAATATTAACGGTATTACCGCCGAGAGTGGCATTCTTTTGTTGGCC
>CALLLY010000317.1 GCA_938008205.1 uncultured Granulosicoccaceae bacterium | reverse complement strand
GAATTTGCCAACATCACAGACATTACTGCGCGGTCATCTGTGGCAAAAACTTAGCGTGAGACTGAATGTTTGCTGAATTTAGGTTGGATTAACTGCTGACAGCGCTGCTGGTCGCTCGGATTCAAGGCCGTTTGGCGGCGGCCTGGAGTTTTAAGACCGTTACAAGCTGCCTCGCTCACGCGTCGGGTTCCCCCCCCTCGATGATACGATCTGCGGTGCTCCCTTTTTGCAACGTTCTCTATCACGAGGACGTTGTAGAAGCCGGGTCCCGGTGCGCTAGCGAGCAAACCGGGATATTTTTGGCTCACTAACGCTTGGAGGATACTGAATCACCAAAACACAGGCGGTTCCTGCCGAGCCTGGATTAGCTGATAAGCGCTGTACAGACCTTGGAAATCACCAGACAGCGGGTCAAATCAGATACAACCCCAGAAAAATCAGCAGTGCACCAATCACCAGTGCAACCATATTGGTTGATTCTATCGGGCGTGATAATCGCGCCTGTGGCCCGGCTGCTTTGTTCAGACCGCGAATGGCGCTGGAAGAAAACTGGTTCAGTAAACCAAACAGGCTGGCGGTGGTAGCGCTCACGAGTGCAGTGATTGGTGCGATGACTTTTGGCGCACCTTTTCGATAAAACCAGTCTGTGTCGAGATTGACTGATTTAAGCTCCGGCGGGTAGATCTTCCATAACATCATAACGGTGAATGCAAGTGCGGAGTACATCAGAAGTTGCAGTTGAGTAATGACGTGCGCTGCGGTGTAAGGCACATAGTCGACCGGGTAGGGCAGAATGGCGTACAACGCGCCGGGAAAGACCCCGATGCCAATGCAAAGTGCTGCGGTGATACCCATGGCAACGCGCATGCTCAGTGGCGCTTCTTCACAACGGATACCGCTGTCATGTGCAAAGAATGCGAAGTAGGGAATTTTGATGCCTGAGTGGTGAAAAACCCCAGCCGATGCAAAAATCAGCATGAGCCACACCAGCGTCAGGTGTTCACCGGCCACCGCGGACACAATCATGGACTTTGAAACAAACCCGCTAAACAGTGGAAATGCCGAAATTGATGCGGCGCCGATAATGCAGCACACCGTGGTGAATGGCATCGACTTGTAAAGGCCGCCAAGTTCCGAGCCTTTGCAGGTGCCGGTACGCAGCAGGACTGCACCCATACTCATAAACAGCAGCGCTTTGTAGAGGATATGGCAAAACGCATGTGCTGCCGCACCATTAAGCGCCAGCGGAGTCCCTATACCAACCGCAACCACCATAAAGCCGAGTTGGTTGTTCAGGCTGTAGGCAAGTACTCTTCGCAGATCGTTTTCAATCACGGCATAGAATATTGGAAACGCCGTCATGATCGCACCGATCCAGATCAGCATGTCAGTACCGGCGTAGCCACGCGCCAGCGCGTATACCGCCAGCTTTGTGGTAAAAGCTGAGAGCAGTACTGTGCCGCTTGCGGTAGCTTCCGGATAGCTGTCCTGCAGCCAGTTATGTAAAAAAGGAAACGCGCACTTGATGCCGAATGCGAGGAATATCAGCTTGCCGGCAATGGTGTCGAGGTCCATTGCATTGAATGAAATAGTGCCGGTGTCTGTGAAGAAGATGATCAGTCCGGCCAGCAGAATCACGCCTGATCCGACCTGCACAATCAGGTATCGCATACCGGCTTTGAATGCGGATTCGGTGCGGCGCGCCCATATTAGAAATACCGAGGATGCCGCAGTGAGTTCCCAGTAGACAAACAGCGTTAACAGGTCACCGGCAAATGCCGCACCGATTGCCGCACCGGCATAGATTAAACCCGCAGTTGGATGAATGGGGTCATCGTCGTGAATGGCGTAGATGACACCGAGCACGGCCGCGATGTGAAAGATCAGGCCAAACACAAAACTCAAACCGTCCAGTCGGAAGGTTTCGAGTGTCATATTAAACAGCGGCACTTCGGCGAACGTGCCAAACGGGTGCAGCACCAGCTGTAACATGGACAGCAACGGCAGCAACACAACATACGCCTTGCGCGCTGGTTGCGGGATCAGTGGTACCAGCAATCCACCGACAATGAGGATCAGTGCCGGGTTAAGTCCCTCAATCATAGTAATCCTCGTCACGCATTAGTACGACGCGCATGACTTTGGCCGCCAGCACCAGTAACACACACATAATAAATCCGTAGAAGGCATAAAAACCAAACCATTCTTCGGCTGCGAAATGCGCGTGCTTATGATAGAAAAATTCGGCTATCAGCAGCATGCCGCACACGACGCACAGAGCAATAATAATTTTCTTAACGTTGGCTGGCTTGTCGAACCACGTGTATTTGTCTTTTTGTTCTGTCATGGGTCAACCCTTGGGTTCCAGACTGGCGGCTTCTGGCGGGGAAAATATCGGTTGCAGAAAATCGTAAATTGCATCGCCGAACAAGAACAACGCAACGCAGCCTGCAGCTGTGATACACAGTGGCACAACGCAGTTCATGGGAGCTTCCTGAATGTTATTACCAGGTAGCGCCGTTGCTGCTTCAGCCGGCAGGGGTCGAAAGAAACCTCGCCCAACGATAGGCAGCAGGTAGGCAATGTTCAGCAGGGACGATAGCAACAACAGCCCCATGATTATCCATTGTCCGGCATCGGCTGACCCCATGAGCAGAAACCACTTGCTCCAGGCTCCACCCATTGGCGGAAGGCCGATAATACTTACTGAGCCTATGAAGAAAGCGGCAAAGGTAAACGGCATTTTGTGTCCGAGCCCATCAAGCTGGCTAATCTCGGTTTTGTGGGTGGCGACATAGATCGCGCCAGCGCAGAAAAACAGGGTGATCTTACCCATCGCATGCATGGCTATTTGCATGGCTGCTCCGGCAATTCCGGCCGCATTGGCGAGCATCGCGCCAACGATCACGTAACTCAGCTGACCGACGGTAGAGTATGCCAGCCGTGCTTTGAGATTGTCTTTGGTCAGGGCAACGATCGAAGCAGCTGTTAGTGTGAATGCCGCTACCCACAGCACAATCGTGCCTGCACCGGTTTCTGCAATAAAATCGATACCAAAAACATACACAGTAATTTTCAGCACGGTGAATACCCCGGCTTTGACTACTGCTACCGCATGCAGCAGAGCACTTACGGGTGTTGGTGCCACCATGGCCGCCGGCAACCATCGATGAAAAGGCATGAGTGCGGCTTTACCTGTGCCGAAAGCAAACAGCGTAAGCAGAATAAGGGCAACGGTCGGGCTCGCATGACCTTGCAGAATGCCACCTGGTTTGAAGTCCATGGTGCCGGTCAGGCTGTAGGTCCAGAGGATTGCGAACAACAGGAAACCGATTGATGTAAACATCAATATACCCAGGTACATGCGTCCACCGCGGCGAGCGTCTTCGTTGCCTTTGTGTGTCACCAGCGGGTAGGTTGCCAGTGTCAGCATTTCGTAGAACACAAAGAGCGTGATCAGGTTGCCGGAGAAGGCAATGCCCATCGCGGCGGCGATTGAAATGGCAAAGCAAAAGAAAAAACGCGTCTGGTTGGTTTCGTTGTTACCACGCATATAACCAATGCCATACACGGTAGTAAGTATCCATAGACCGGAGGCTATTGTGGCAAACAGTAAGCCTAGCGGCTCGACCTGCAACGAAAAAGCTAAACCTTTAATGGGCTCTGCAATGACCAGTGGCGTGGTATCGCCGCTTAGTACCGCTGGATACATCGACAGCACGACACAGAAAAGAAGTGTCGCGGTGACGAGGCTGATGGTATCGCGAGTGTTTGCAGACTTCTGCAGTGACAGCAGAACTCCACCGGTGAGCGGAATCAGCAATGACAGGGTTAGCAAGAATGGCATAGTCATGATGCTATCCCCAGCAGACTGTGAGCAATACGATCAGCGACACCAGCGGTAGCACGGGTGTCCAGCCCGAAGTAGATGGTTAGCAGCGCAAATGCCCAGCACGGGATCAGGATAGTGACAGGCACGTCCCTGACTGCCTGGTGTTCAGTTGGCGCTTCTTTGAAATACGCAACGTCAACTATTTTTCCGATATAAACCAGCGCCATCAGTGATGAAATTATTAATAGTGCGGCGAGCCATACCCAGTCTTTATCGAGCGCAGCACTGATCAGGTACCACTTACTGACAAACCCGGCGGTTAATGGAATACCAACCAGCCCGGCGCCGAGTATGACAAATGCGGCAGTTGTTATCGGCATGCTGCGCCCGATGCCCGCAAGGTCACGTAGCTGACTTGAACCAACACGATAGATCATGGCGGCGAGCGTCAGAAACAACCCTGCTTTTATCATCGCATGGTTAAACATATGGGTGATCGATGCAGTGAGTCCGTTGAGGTTCAGTAGTGCCATTCCAAGCACCATATAACTTAACTGAGCCACACTTGACCAGGCCAGAAGTCGTTTGACGTCTGATTGGAAAACGGCAGTTAAAGATGCAATCAAAATCCCTGCAATGCTCATAGGTATCAGGAGTACGTCAAGCTTCATCTGGCTAAATGAAAACTCGACCCCGTACACATCAAATACAAAGCGGATCATGACATACAAAGATACTTTAGTCGCGGTGGCCGCGAGAAAAGCAGTGGTGGCTTTTGGTGCGTATGTATAGGCGCTGGGTAGCCAGTAGTGCAATGGGAATACTGCGACTTTAAGCGCGATCCCTACGGTAAAAAATGCAAAAGAAGCCTGAATGACTCTGTTGTCTGTGTGTTCCGGCAGCCGTTGTGCAAGGTCTGCCATGTTGAGTGTACCGGTAACCATGTACATGAAACCGATAGCTATCAATATAAAGGTCGCGCCTATTGTGCCCATGATCAAATAACGAAATGCAGCGATCAGGGCGCGTCGGTCCCGGCCTCGGGCAATCAGTGCATACGTAGATAGTGATGATATTTCCAGAAAAACAAAAACATTGAAGGCGTCACCGGTGATAGTGATGCCTATTAATGAAGACATGCACAATAGAAATGTTGCGTAGTACAAACTGTGCCGATGGCTGCGCATGACTGTGCGAAGTGATTCACGCAGCGCGCTTATCACCAGTGCGCCGAAGAGTGTAATGAGAATAACCACCAGGGCAGATAGCTCATCGATTCTAACTTCAATCCCCCACGGCGGTGCCCAGCCTCCCATATGGTAGCTGATGTTGTTGCCACCCCAAACTTGCGCCATTAGCGCGCAGGCTGCAGCAACAGATAACCACACCGAACACATGGCAAGCTTCCATGCGTTGTCTCCGTTGCGGATCATGGAGCAAACCGGTGCTGACAGCAGGGTCAGCAGCAGTACGATAGCGGGGAGTTGCGTGCTGATCATGATGGTGTATTGGTTACCGTAGTCACGGCATTTTCCTGGCGACGGTCTTCGGTATCCATGGCTGCTATGTCCTCTTCATCTACCGAGTCGTACGCTTCATAGATTCTCACTGCTATCGCCAGCCCCAGAGCTGTTGTCGCAACGCCTACCACAATGGCAGTCAGTATTAGAACGTGGGGTAGCGGGTTACTGTACAGCGTTGTTCCTTCGACGAGTATAGGAGCGGTGCCACCGTCCACGGCTCCCATGGAAATAAACAAAATGAAAACCGCTGTTTGAAATATATTCAGGCCGACAATTTTTTTAACCAGGTGGCGACTGGACATCACCACATATAACCCGGCCATCATCAGGATTATCACAACCCAGTAGTTAAAAAGACCAGCCAGCATTACAGTGATCGCTCAGATAGTGAGAAGAAGATATTTATCATAACCGCAGCCACCGTAATACCCACGCCAAGTTCGATGATTAAAATGCCATAGTGCTGTCCGTCCAATGGGTTGGAAGCAACTTTGTCATAGTCGAGAAAGTTTCCACCCATCAACATGCTGTAAACCCCGACTCCGGCATATAACAACAGACCGACACCGGGCAGGTAGGCAAGCTTTCGTGGCGGCAGAAGCTGCTGGGCGGGTACGATGCCGTAAATCAGTGCGTACAGAATGATTGCGCTGGCAAAGATAACACCGGCCTGAAAGCCACCACCGGGTCCGAAGTCGCCGTGCCACTGTACATAGAGGGCAAAGATAAGTACCGGTGCGACTACCAGATCCGAGACTTCTCGCAGGACGATTTTTTGTCTCATTGATTCATCGTTGACGTTCGGTGGAGCGGGCCTTTCTATACCGGCTTTTCTGGTACCGGCCCCCAGTAACAGCAGCACACCGATAAACGCTGTGAAGACAACGCCAACTTCGCCAAATGTATCGTATCCACGGTAGCTCGCCAGTACGGAAGTCACTACGTTCGGTGGGCCAACTTCTCCGGCAGACTCCTGCAGATAGCGTGGTGCCACGTGTTGGTGGATCGGTGCATCGACTTTGCCGAAATACGGCATGTCAAATGACGCGTAGACAAGCAGTGCACCGGTACCGATGCAAGCAATGAGCGGTACTAAAGTCTTACCCGGCCTGCTCGGTTTTGATGTTCTGCCGACGATAGCTATAGCTGCAAGAAAAAATATTGTCGATGCACCAGCCCCCACGGCAGCTTCGGTAAAGGCGACATCTACAGCGTCCAGCACCATAAATATGCAGGAACACAACAGGCTGAAAAAACTCATCATCAATACTGCAGACATAAGCTTTTGTGTGCGTATGATCATGATGACTGTGGCTACCAGCATCAGTAGCAGCAAACAGTTAATAAACAGTTCGATGGTTATTCTCCGTGAGCTCTCAAGTTAAGTTAGAAGGCTCTTATATCTTACGATTGAGGCGTGTTGCCATGCGATTGATTGTCAGCCTCTTTCCTGTGTATGGAATCGGTGTTTTTACCCAGGCGTTTTACAATGTTGGCCAGGCGCGGATTTATACCCGCAACGTTGACTGTCTGCGCCAGCGCGTGCACAGCAGCAAGGCCGGTTATCATTAAAAAGAAAAAGGTGAACATTAATTTTATCGCAACCAGATAGTTGGGTGCCTGTAGTGCGAGGCCGAGCAAGATCAAACCTGCTCCCATGCTGTCAAGAATACTGGCGGCGTGAGCGCGGGTGAAAAAATCTGGCATCCTGATCAGCCCTACACCCGCGGTAATGCAGAAGAAACCACCGCTTAGGAGCAGAAGCCAGCTTAGAATGTCGAGAACGGTATTCACGCAGTTACCCGCTTTGGTCTTTGGTGTAGACGGAGGTATCGATAGGGTCTGATCCACCGAGGTTGCCGAACTTGAAAAACTTCAGGATCGCGAGTGTGCCGATAAAATTTATCATTGCGTAGGCCAGCGCGATATCGAGAAAATCCGGCCGCCCCATTAAAAATCCGAGCACCGCAATAAACAGCACGGTGGCAGTGCCGCCGGAGTTGATGGCCAGAATGCGGTCGTAAATGGTGGGCCCCATGAATGAACGCGCCAACGCCATCAGCATGGTGATCAAAATGGCGAGTATCGCTGCAGTAAACATTATTTTTTCTGTCCCTCGAGTCTCGACACCCGTCGGTCCATTTCACCGCTTTCGAGATCTGCAATTGATTCGGTGGAAAGCGTGTGGACTTCGATAAGTCCGGGTTCTACATCAATTGACAGGGTCCCTGGCGTCAGCGTAATCGAGTTTGCATGGATGACAAGCCCGAGTGCGGTTTCCTGTGATGCGTCGACAGTGACGATAGTCGGTGATATCGGCATTTTCGGCTGCCAGATACGCTTTGCCACATCGATGTTGGATTTGATAATTTCCCGAGCCAGCCACGGGACGTACCCGATCATACGGGCAAAAATGAGCAGCGGACGCTCGCTGCTGTCGACAATCTGCAGTCTGGAGGCAATAAACGCTGCCAGCAGGCAGGAAGTCAGGCCGAAAAACAGCATCAGCGGCTTGAACAATCCACTCCAGAGAAGCCAGAGCGCCGCGCAGAAAAGGAAGGTGGAGATAAATCGTGTCATTCAGTCGAGGTGCGCGTGTACCGGAGGATTGGGGATATTACTAGATGCGAGTACACCGCGAAAGGCGCAGAATAGTGAGATGCAATGTCAACAAAGGTGCGGTTAGTGTGATGATTTCGCCGTAGATTTGTCCGATGTGACTCCTTTGCTTGGCGGGTGTTGCTGGTTGTGTTACGGTCCCGCCCGTCAAATCAGACACAAAGTCGGAGTTCAGGGAAGAGTCTGTCAATCGGCGCATGATGCGCCTAATGCTTCCATATCGGAGATTCTTACTTATGAGTAAACTTACTAAACTCGCAGCCGGTGCTGCGGTTGCAGCACTATTTGCTGCTAACACCTCGACTGCAGGCACGCTCGATGATGTTAAAGCTGCCGGCCACGTGAAATGTGGTATTTCAACCGGCGTTCCAGGGTTTGCATTCACTGACGACGGTGGCGCCTGGCAGGGCTTCGATCCAGCAGTTTGTAAAGCGGTTGCCGCTGCAATTTTCGGCGACACCAGTAAAGTGAAATACACCACCACTACTGGTAAAACACGATTTACTGCACTCGCTTCTGGCGAAGTTGACATGCTTGCCCGTAACACTACCTGGACTTTCAGTCGCGATACTGATCTGAAGCTGGACTTTGTCGGTGTTAATTACTACGACGGCCAGGGCTTCATGATCCCTTCTGAGCTGGGTGTTGAAAGTGCCAAAGACCTCGACGGTGCTTCTGTTTGCATTCAGACCGGTACAACTACTGAATTGAACCTGGCGGACTTCTTCCGTACTAATGGTATCTCGTATGAAGCGGTTCCAATTGAAACTAACGACGAAGCGCGCACCAATTATGTCGCCGGTCGCTGCGATGTTTACACCACCGATGCCTCTGGACTGGCAGCTACCCGTTCTTCTCTGGAAGATCCTGCAGCGCATGTCCTGATGCCTGAGATCATCTCAAAAGAACCTCTTGGACCTCTGGTTCGTCACGGTGACAGCGAATGGGCCGATATCGTTCGGTGGACTCTGAATGCAATGATCACTGCCGAAGAGCTGGGTGTGAATTCTGGAAACGTGGACAAAATGGCCACCGGTACTGACAACCCTGAAATCAATCGTCTGCTAGGCAGTGAAGGTGATCTTGGTGCAATGATCGGTCTGGACAAAGCCTGGGCCTGGCGTGCGATCAAGATGGTTGGAAACTACGGTGAAGTTTTTGAGCAGTACATTGGTGCTGATACGCCAATTGGCCTTGACCGCGGTTTGAACGCACTGTGGACTCAAGGTGGCATTCTTTACTCGCCTCCTTTCCGCTAGCATTCTCTGAAGTGACCTTGCGAGGGCGCGTACGCGCCCTCGTTACTGTTCTACACTCTCCTCCACATTCTTCGCGCAGGCCACGCTCTTGTCGCAAACTACAGATATTCAGGGGCCTCCCCGGCAGAGCTTCTCAATCGGTAAGATCTGGACTGACAAGCGCACTCGCGGCCTTGTTATTCAGCTACTGGCGACGATAGCGATATGTGCCGTTGTTCTCTATCTTGCCAATAATGTCGTCGAAAATTTCCAGAAACTTGGCAAGCCATTCGGATTCAGTTTTCTACAGCAGGAATCCAATTACGATATTAATCAGACGCTGATTGAATACAGCTCGCGTAGTACTCACGCCAGAGCAGCTGTCGTCGGCATCCTCAATACATTACTGGTGGCGGTGTGCGGAATCATACTGGCCAGTATTCTGGGATTCATTCTCGGGGTGCTTAGACTCTCCCCCAACTGGCTGGTCAACAAGCTGGCCTATTGCTATATCGAGTTTGTTCGGAACGTGCCGGTGCTTGTGCACATTCTGCTGGTGCATGGCATTCTTGTTCATTCTTTGCCCAAGCCTAAACAGGCGATTGATGTGGCAGACAGTTTCTTTCTCACCAACAGAGGCTTTTTTGTACCGAAACCTATCGCAGAACCATTGTTCTGGGCGGTTATCGCAGCCTTTGTGATCGGGTTGATCTACGCTTTCTGGTACCGACGCTCAGCGCGTATCAAGCAAGCGGCAACCGGTGAACAGTCACCTGTGTTCTGGGTGATGCTTGGCTCAATTATCGGACTGCCGGTGCTGGTATATATCTTAACGGGTATGCCTTTGGCCTGGGAAATCCCTGAGTTGAAAGGTTTCAATTTTAAGGGCGGCATGGCACTCAAGCCTGAGTTTATGTCGTTGTGGATCGCTTTATCGTTGTATACAGCGGCTTTTATTGCCGAAATTGTCAGGGCTGGCATTGAGGCTGTGAATAAAGGGCAAACAGAAGCTGCACTGGCACTGGGTTTGCCGCGTCGCAGAACGCTGAACCTGGTGATAATTCCACAGGCTCTGCGTGTGATTATCCCGCCGTTGAACAGTCAGTACCTCAACATTACTAAAAACTCGTCGCTTGCCATTGCCATTGGCTATATGGATATCGTCGCGACGATCGGTGGTATTACACTCAACCAGACTGGTCGTGAAATGGAGTGTATGTTGATAGTGCTCGGTTTGTATTTGTTCTTCTCTCTAACCATTTCTTCGATAATGAACTGGTATAACAAGCGTCTGGCGTTGGTGGAGAGATAGATGAGTACATCGACGAGTCCCTACGCGCCTGGTGAACACCCGGATGAAAAGCCACCGATTGGTCAAAGCGGTCTTGTAAACTGGGTTTATACCAATCTGTTTTCATCGCCGTTTAACATCATCCTGACGCTGGTGACAGCATACTTTCTGTACAAGATTTTGCCGCCGATGTTTAACTGGATGTTTTTTGACGCGGTGTACGTTGCAGACTCACGTGAACATTGCCGCGAGCTCAACAGCGGGGCCTGCTGGGGCTTTATTGGTAAACGTATTGGCCAGTTTACTTATGGCTTTTACCCGCATGAACTGCGCTGGCGTGTGAATCTGACTTTTCTGCTGTTCATTGTGGCGGTGTTACCTGTGCTGTGGGACAACATGCCAAAACGCCGCCTGATGCTTTGGTTCTCTGCATTGTTCCCGTTTATTGGTTTTTGGCTTCTCAGTGGTGGTCTTGGCCTTGAGACTGTTGAAACCAACAAGTGGGGCGGCTTTATGCTCACGATGGTAATCGGAGTCACCGGGATTGCAGTGTCTCTGCCGCTGGGCATCTTACTGGCGCTTGGGCGACAGTCAGACTTGCATATTATTCGATGGGTTTGCACCGGGTTTATCGAATTTATTCGTGGTGTGCCACTGATTACTTTGCTTTTTGTGGCCTCCACTATGCTCAATTATTTTCTGCCTCCCGGCTCCAATTTTGATCTGTTGTTGCGGGTTTTGATTATGGTGGTGCTGTTCTCGGCTGCGTATCTGGCTGAGGTAGTGCGGGGTGGCTTGCAGGCGATCCCTAAAGGGCAGGTAGAAGCCGCGGATGCCATGGGCCTTAAATACTGGCAGTCAATGCGTCTGGTGGTATTGCCGCAAGCGCTGAAGATTTCAATTCCCGGAATCGTCAACACCTTTATCGGGTTGTTTAAAGATTCAACACTGGTAGTTATTATCGGATTGCTTGACCCGCTGGGTATTGGTCGGGCATCTTTGTCTGACACCAAGTGGCAGGGACTATCCACAGAAGTTTATGTATTTATTGCGCTGTTTTTCTTTATTTGTTGTTTCGGTATGTCGCGCTATTCGATCTATCTTGAAAAGAAACTCCACACTGGCCACAGCGAAGAGTAAGGGTTAATCATGAACGACCAGAATCAAACTGCGGCATCCATGTCAGTTTCTGACGAGGTGATGATCCGCATAAGCCAGATGCATAAGTGGTACGGACAGTTCCACGTTTTGAAAGATATAAACCTCGATGTGCACTCCGGTGAACGTATCGTAGTGTGTGGCCCGTCAGGGTCAGGAAAATCAACTCTGATCCGTTGTATTAATCGACTCGAAGAACATCAGAAAGGTGAAATCTGGGTTGATGGCATCGAACTGACCAGTGACCTCAAGCACATTGAGCAAATTCGCAGAGAAGTTGGAATGGTATTCCAGCACTTTAATCTGTTTCCGCATTTAACCGTTCTGGAAAACTGCACGCTTGCTCCGATCTGGGTTCGAAAAATGCCCAAGGCAGAAGCAGAGCAGGTTGCTTTGTCTTACCTGGAACGAGTGAAGATTCCCGAGCAGGCTGACAAGTACCCGGGGCAGCTTTCCGGCGGACAACAACAGCGCGTGGCGATTGCGCGAAGCCTGTGCATGAATCCAAAGATTATGTTGTTTGATGAGCCGACTTCTGCGCTTGATCCGGAAATGATTAAAGAAGTGCTGGATGTCATGATTGAGCTCGCCAGAGACGGTATGACCATGATTTGTGTCACGCATGAAATGGGATTTGCTAAAACCGTTGCCAACCGCGTGATATTTATGGATGGCGGTGAAATCATTGAGCAAAACGAGCCGGAAGAGTTCTTTAATAACCCTCAGTCCGAGCGAACGCAGGAATTCCTCAGTCAGATTCTTCTGCACTGATCTCTGCTGATTGGTAGGATCATGTTATAACCCGGTCATCGTTTGCCGAAGCAGTTCCAGCGTATGTGGGTGAGTGAAAAGGTCTGCGCTGATACGCAGGCTTACTTTGATATGGCTTTTGAGGCGATTGAGGTCGCACGAGAGTCAATCGTGCTCGAGATGTACATCTTTCGCCGCGATAATCTTGGCAACCGTATGCTGGCAGCGCTGCGCGAGGCGGCAGCGCGCGGGGTGGTGGTGCGAGTTCTGGTCGATAGCGTCGGCTCTCCCGGGTTCAGCCGCGATTTCATTCTCGAGCTTGGCCAACAAAAAATCTCTGCAAAAGTGTTTCATCCCACGCCGCGTGTGCTGGATGTTTTTACCTTTCCTTCTGTGCAGCGATTGCGGCAGGTGTTTGCCAATATCAATAAACGCAATCATCGCAAATTGATCGTTGTGGATAAGGCCGTCGCGTTTGTAGGGTCGTGCAATCTTGCTGATATGCACAGTCATTGGCGCGAGACTGCCGTCCGTGTTCGCGGTTCTGAAGTGCGTGAGTTATATCAGTCTTTTGAACTGATCTGGGCGAGGGCCGGGTACAACGGCGCGCTGCGGGCCCGGCAGCTTCAGCAGCGAATCAGGGCGCGGCGAGCACTGAAGGTGCGGCGTGACAGAGTGATCGGTCGTGCGGTGCGAACCAACGTGACACGTCCGCTCAGAGTGCGGCACAACACTGAACTGGTTAGCGCTATTGAGCAGGCGCGGCGACGTGTCTGGATAACCACTGCCTACTTTGTTCCCAGTCCGGTTGTGGTGGCGGCGCTTGTGAAAGCGACACGCAACGGCTGCGACGTCAAGTTGTTGTTGCCAGGGAAGTCTGACATCAATGTGGTGTCGTACGTCAGTCGCATGTTCTACCGCGGACTGATGCGCGCAGGGGTGCAAATTTTTGAATATCAGCCTGCTGTGCTGCATGCAAAAACGCTGCTGATCGATGATTGGGCCAGTGTCGGTACCACCAATCTGAACCATCGCAGCTTTTATCACGATCTCGAGGTCGATGTTGTGTTGTTCCAGAAAGAGTCTCTGGGTGCGCTTGTCAATCAGTTTGAGCGGGACTTATCTCAGTCCGTGCAGGTGACTGCTGACAATCTGTACCATCGATCTATGTTTGAAAAGATCGGTGGCTGGCTGTTTTATCCGTTCCGGCGATTTATCTGATTTTTTGCCCTTATATTTTGCTGCAAACTCGCCTCAATGGTCTATAAACAGCGCTACGGTGTGGTTGCGGGTGCGACTATGGATTCTTTTGTCATCAAGATGTTGACACTGGAATGCAGGGCTATCATAATTCCGCTCTTGTGTGGAGGGATTCCCGAGCGGTCAAAGGGGGCAGACTGTAAATCTGCTGCGTAAGCTTCGGAGGTTCGAATCCTCCTCCCTCCACCAGCTTCCGGCTCTGCCGGGGGCTGAGAGGCAGGCACAAAATGCGGGTGTAGTTCAATGGTAGAACTCTAGCCTTCCAAGCTAATAACGTGGGTTCGATTCCCATCACCCGCTCCAGTTTCAACGTACTGCGCTATTTCGGTGTGGTACGAAAGGCCTATGCACGGCCCTATAGAGCATTGCCATTTTGCGCATTGCCCATATAGCTCAGGGGTAGAGCACTTCCTTGGTAAGGAAGAGGTCATCGGTTCAATTCCGATTATGGGCTCCACAAGTAGTCCGTCCGGTCTGGCGAAGTCCGGCGGTTATGAGTTTTCGCCACAGTATTAAACTGCTGATAATTAACAGACCAACACCAATCAGGGTCACGAGTAATGTCGAAGGAAAAATTTGAACGAACGAAACCGCACGTCAACGTAGGAACGATAGGTCACGTTGACCACGGTAAGACGACG
>CALLLY010000316.1 GCA_938008205.1 uncultured Granulosicoccaceae bacterium | reverse complement strand
GCCACACTGCGACAGCGAGCTTTGCAAACTCTCAAAATGTGCTTTGGATTCGTCACACAGATCATCAAGTAATGTGGGGGCATTTGCCACAACGTTGTGCATTGCCGGATTTTTGGTATCCAGTACCCGTAACGGATTTGTGGTCAGACGCCTTTTAGAATCTTCGTCGAGTTCACCTGCGTGATCATTAAGATACTCCACCAGGCGATTTCGATATCGATCGCGATCGTCAGTGCTGCCCAGCGAATTGACTTGCAGAGTCACATGATCCTGCAGTCCAAGCTGTTGCCATAACCTGGCGCTGAGCAATATCAGTTCAGACTCGATATACGGGCCGGCAACGCCGTACACTTCTGCACCCACCTGCCAAAACTGGCGATAGCGTCCTGCCTGCGGATTTTCGCGCCGGAACATTGGGCCGAGATACCAGATTCGAGAAGTCTGATTATTAGCCAGCATGCCATGTTGTATGGCAGCTCTGACACAACTGGCAGTATTTTCAGGTCGTAGTGACAAGAAATCGCCATTCCGGTCTTCAAAGGTGTACATCTCTTTTTCAACGATATCGGTTACTTCGCCGATAGAGCGGTGAAAAAGCTCGGACTTTTCGAGAATAGGCGTTCTGATTTCCCGGTAACCATAGCCACGCATAGCATCACGCACCTGTTGTTCCAGGTGGTGCCATGCATGTACTGAATCGGGAAGGATGTCGTGAACACCCTTAATACTTTTAACCGCTTGTGCCATGTCGATAGTATGCGACGCTTAAATTCGCAAGTGCTGCGAATGATGACCGAGTCTTCCGGTCAGGCTTTAAGCGGGTGCGGCCTCCCGCTGAGTTGTATTCTGTTCTAATGCATCAGTAGTCGCGCATACGGCTACACTACTGGGATGCGAGGTATATCCGCGCTTGTTGTGACTGCGGGTAAGCAGACACGAGGGTCCTACCGTATTGTTTTGCCGCTGATTCATCGCCAAGCTCACGCCTTATATTGACTCCCACCATTAAGCTTTGCGGCGTTTGCCGGGACAAGCCAAGGAACCGTGAATAATAAGCATCAGCGAGCACAGCGTCACCTGTTTTAAGTTTCAATTCTGCCATGTGCAGCATCGCCGGCGCGAAGTTGGCGTTCGCACGTAGGGCATCTCTCAGAAACCGTTCGGCCTCAGCGTATTGGCCGGCATCCATCGCACACACACCGGCGTTGTCCAATGCAAACCACGGCGTGTTGTAAAACTTGTTTTTTGATGCTTCGCTGAACTGCGAAACCGCTTCAGCAGTACGCTTCTGATCACACAGGAAAATGCCGTAATTGTTACGGTATTCAGCCCGTTTGGCGTCGATTCTGATCGATTTCAGAAAAGCTTTCTCGGCACCGCTGGGATCATCAAGTGCTGCCAGTAACTTACCGTAGGTATTGTTCGCCAGGGCGTTGTTGGAATCCTGCTGTAGCGCCCGCTGGAGTTTGGTTTGCGCATTTTCAAGGTTGCCCACGGCCAGGTAATTTGCTCCCAGCTCTGCATTGTAGGTTGCCGCTTTGGCGTCGTTACTCAGGTGACTGAATTTCGGCGTCATCGCGCAACCGGTTGCCAGGAAGCTTGTACCAATAACTGCCGACAGTATGAATTTTCTCACAGGTTTTCTCCGAAGCGAGGCTCGACAAATTTGAGCTCGCGTTTGCTTCTGTCGCTGACTTCTCCAGCCAATTGGCCGCAAGCCGCGTCGATATCGTCTCCGCGGGTTTGTCTGCGCGTGGCAACAATTTTGTTTTTGTTCAGAATCTGCCAAAAACGTTGAATGGCATCATCCGAAGATCGCTCGTAGCCTGATGTTGGAAACGGATTGAAAGGAATCAGGTTCACCTTGCACGGAAAACCGCGCAACAGTTGCACCAACTCCCGCGCATGCTGTGGCTGATCATTGACGCCTTCCAGCATCACATACTCAAACATGACATGGCGCTTGCGATCACCTTTCCCGACCCAACGCTGGCAAGCCTGCATCAGCTCGGCAATTGGATAGGTTTTATTCAACGGCACCAGTTCCGAACGCAGTTCATCGTTGGCAGCATGAAGTGACACTGCCAATGACACATCAACCGCCTCCTTGAGTTTATCCATTGCCGGCAAAACACCACTGGTACTCACCGTGACCCGTCGCTTACTCAGGCCATACGCCATATCGTCGAGCATCAGATTCAGTGCCTTGACCAGGTTGTTAAAGTTGAGCAATGGCTCTCCCATTCCCATCATTACCACATTGGTAATGCGGTGTGATTGAGTGACCGGGTTCTCACCTAGCAATTGAGTGGCCAACAACACCTGACCGATAATCTCACCACTGGAAAGATTTCGGTTAAACCCCTGCCTGGCGGTAGAACAAAAAGAACAATCGAGCGCGCAACCGACCTGTGAGGATACGCAAAGCGTGCCGCGATTTTTCTCCGGGATAAAAACAGTCTCAATTTTATTGGTACCGCGCAACTTGAAAATCCATTTGCTGGTGCCGTCGGCAGAGACGTGCGAATGCATAACATCCGGCAGATAGATTTCACATTGATCACGGAGCTTTTCGCGCAGACTTTTAGCCAGATTCGTCATCTGGTCAATGTCGGTTACCGACTGCTGGTACAACCACTTAAGCACCTGATCAGCACGAAAAGGTTTTTCGCCCAGCGTTTCAAAGTAGGCACGCAAACCTGCCCGATCAAAATCGAGCAGGTTTACCTTGTCACTGGACAGCGAAGCCATGATTTATCGCTTTTAGAGCGCTTACTGCAGCCTATCGCTTACGCTCACAGATTCCATCGTCGCCAAAGAAAAAGGCGATTTCAGTGGCTGCTGTTTCGGGAGCATCAGATCCATGAACGGCATTTTCGTCAATACTGCTGGCGAAGTCAGCGCGGATAGTACCGGCGTCAGCGTCCGCAGGGTTAGTTGCTCCCATGACTTCACGGTTTTTAGCAATGGCGTTTTCACCTTCAAGCACCTGAACCATTACCGGGCCGGACGTCATGAAAGAAACCAGATCGTTATAGAAAGGACGCTCTTTATGCACTTCATAGAAGCCTTCCGCCTGCGCCTGGCTCAGCTGTACCATTTTAGCGGCAACAATCTGCAATCCGGCTTTTTCAAAGCGATCATAGATTTGCCCGATAACGTTCTTCGCTACTGCGTCAGGCTTGATAATAGAAATAGTGCGTTCAACCGCCATGGAAAACTCCAAGATTAATGTGTGGATGGATATAAAGGCGCCGGAGTGTACCTGAAATCAATATCCGGTGCTGAAAACAGGATGTCATTGCAGACGCGCGGGATAGCTATTTAACCGTTGGCGCGTGACTGGTCGGGCTGGTACTGCGAATCTATAGTCATTGAACCCGGTTTTTCAAGTCGCTTTGCACAGTTCAGCACAGCTGCTGCAACCTGCCGGCTGGAATTACTCGGCCTGCAGATCAATCAGCCGCATGGTCATTGGCATTGACGACGCATTGTCGAAAGCCGCCCCGGCTGCAACCCCGGCCTCGGCAATGCTTTGAGCCGAGTCGTATCGATCATACACCGCGTGCATAGCCCCCAGTGCATATGGACTGCCCGATCCGGTTGCCCAAAAGCTCGAATACTCGTAAACCTCTCGCATGGCATAGATGCCAAAGATGCCATGCTTGTTCGCTGCCAGTGCATCGATATGACTGGACTCGTACGGATCGTCTTCATCGTCCTTTGTATTTAGAAAATAACTTTCCTTGAGTTCCTTGTGGACCTCGGAAAAGGTCCGGAAGATCGCCGCCCTGTCGCTAAAATCCGGAAAAAACTCTTCCTGATTCAACAAACTCTCGATCACCAGTGTATGGGCAGCGCTACCGACAATCGCCAGGTGCGTCTCATCGAAAGTCTGGATTTTCTCACTGTGTGGATCGTACTCAGCCGAGAGCTTGAGGTCGCCATAACTGGTTAGCGAGTCTGCTGCAATGCACGCGACTCCGTTTTTTCGAACAACCACCACGGTAGACATTAGCGTTTGGCCTGCTTTGAGTCGTTTGCCGGAGTCAGCGTCAGGCGCACATCAGGGCCTACGCGCGCAACATCAGTAAATTTCAGCGCTGGGCGATGTTCCATCGAATCCAGCCCGGTGAATTGAAATAGCGATTTCGCATCCGCACCCAGCAAATGGGGGGCAACATACACAATCAGTTCGTCAATCAGATCTTCTTTTAACAGACTCGCTGCGAGTTCCGCACCGGCCTCGACATGCACCTCATTAATTTCCCGATCGGCAAGATCACGCAGCACACCAGACAGGTTTATCTGCCCGGACGGCGATGCACTTAGGTGATAAACAACTTCACATTTCTCATGCATGTTTATGTTTTTATTAGAATAAATAACAATTTTACCATCGCGATCAAAGATTTGCGCGTTTAACGGAGTGCGGCAATTGGAGTCAACAATCGCCAGTAGTGGTTGTCTGCCACGCTCGATCATCCAGCGCTCCTGCGGCAATCGCACAGTCATGCGCGGATCATCGGCCAGAATAGTCCCCACCCCGGTCAGAATACAGTTGGCACGTGCGCGCCACAGTTGTACATCAGCTCGCGCTTCATCGCTGGTAATCCAACGGCTCTCACCACTGGCCAGCGCTGTTCGACCGTCGAGGCTGGCAGCAAGTTTTACCCTGACCCATGGGCGCGAGCGTGTCATTCGGCTGAAAAACCCGCAGTTCAAGGCACGATTTTCAGCATCTAACAAACCGGTTTGTACTTCGATGCCGGCCTCACGAAGTTGCTCGATTCCTGAACCACCTACCAACGGATTGGGATCGATACTGGCGGCCACCAGACGACTGATTTTTGCGTCGATCAGTGCATTGCTACAGGGCGGCGTGCGGCCATGATGCGAACACGGTTCAAGGGTGACATAGGCAGTGGCACCTTCAGGACTGCCAGCACAGCTATTCAACGCTTCTATTTCCGCATGTGCCTGTCCAACCGGCTGCGTCCAGCCTTCGCCGATAATCTCGTTATTTTTGACCAGCACACAGCCCACGCGCGGATTGGCACCCGTGGTGTACATGCCACGCTCGGCAAGCGCAAGCGCACGCTGCATAAATTGCGTGTCCTGATCGGTCATCACTGCTTGCGCCTGGGACTCGGTATTTTTGTGCGCTCTTCCTCAAGCAGATTAAGCTGACTGCGTGCCTCTTCCGGCGACAGCTCTTTTTCCAGCCTTTCGATCACATCCCGGAAAGAGGCGATATCTTCAAAACTCAGATAAACCGAGGCGAAGCGAATATAGGCAACATGATCAAGCTTCAACAGCTCTTCCATCACCCACTCGCCCAGTTTGCGTGACGGCACCTCACGCTCGCCGGCAACCAGCGTACGATGTTTGAGGTGACTCATCGCCAAATGCACATCGTCCATGGCCACCGGCCGTTTCTCCAGCGCCTTCTGCAGTCCGGCCAGCAGTTTTTTCTCTGAGAACGGTTCGCGACTGCCATCTGACTTAACCACGCGCGGCAGGTTCAGCTCAGCATTTTCATAGGTGGTGAAACGCTCCTGACACTCGAGACACTCACGGCGGCGACGAATTTGATCGTTATCACCACTGAGTCTGGAATCGATGACTTTTGTGTCCATCGCACCACAAAAAGGGCACCGCATATAATTGACCTGTTGAACAAGTTTAGCGCGCCAGTGTACCAAATTGCCCACCACTGCGATTGAATATTGCCTCCACAGTTGCCGCTAAAACAGCTATTATTAGCAAGATAACCACGGCAGCATTGCCACCTTGCAAAGGTACCGTCCTCACCCCACCAGCCACTCAGCGTGTATTACGCTCATCCGCAAAGATGCATAACCGCAAAACAGCGCTGGCAGACTAGAATTCCTTCGTTTTTTTATCACTCTCAAAGCAGGAGAAACCCATGACTGATCCAGTACGAATTGCGATCACTGGTGCAGCCGGACAAATCTGTTATTCCATGTTGTTCCGGATCGCTTCCGGTGGCATGTACGGCCCTAATCAACCGGTTGCACTGCAGCTGCTCGAAATCACACCGGCAATGGGTGTGCTGGAAGCGGTAAAAATGGAACTCGACGACTGTGCGTTTCCACTGCTTTCAGAAGTCATCTGCACTGATGATCCAAAAACCGCACTGTCGAACATTGACGCCGCACTGTTTGTTGGCGCCAAGCCTCGCGGACCTGGCATGGAACGCAGCGATCTGCTCAAAGACAATGGCAAAATATTCAGCTCGCTGGGTAAGATCATGAACGACGTTGCCAACCCGGACGTGAAAGTCTGTGTTGTCGGCAACCCGGCCAACACCAATGCCTACATCCTCAAGGCCAACGCCCCTAACATCAATCCACGCAATATCACGGCCCTGACCCGTCTTGATCACAACCGCGCCATCAGCCAGCTGGCTGGCAAAGTCGACTGCAAAGTCACCGATATAGAAAAGATGATTATCTGGGGTAATCACTCAACCACCCAGGTGCCGGACATCAGCCACTGCCTGGTTGGCGGCAAAGCGGCACCATCACTGGTAGACCAGAGCTGGGCGCAGGAAGAGTTCATACCCACAGTAGCCAAGCGCGGTGCCGCAGTTATCGCTGCTCGCGGTTCATCGAGTGCCGCATCTGCCGGGAACGCTGTTGTCGATCACATGGCGTCGTGGGTTAACGGCACCGCAGAGGGTGACTGGACCAGCATGTCTGTTCCTTCTGATGGCAGTTACGGCATACAGGAAGGCTTGATCTACAGCTATCCGGTTGTCTGCAAAAACGGCGACTATGAAATCGTTCAGGGCCTGGAAGTGAGCGATTTCATTCAAGGCAAGATGAAAGAAAGCGAACAGGAACTCGCAGAAGAAGCTGAAGCAGTAAAGGAAATGACCTAGAAGTCTGCGCGGCAGAATCTCTGCTACTGCGAACGCGCCCTGACGGTGCCTTTTTATCGATCATTTTCGTTACGTATGAATAACTATGCGCCTTAAATGATCGTAAAAACACCCTCGCCATGGCACGTTCTCGCTACGCAGACTTCTAGCCTATTTACCGGCATCCAATAAATAGAAAGGGCGAGCACATGCTCACCCTTTTTTTATTCTGCACCCCATAATCAAGGCGCCGTGTATTCAGTGATTTTCAGAAAGTGTGACGCGTGAGCGAGTTGAAATACCGCGGTTAGCCTCGCCCTCATTTTGGAATCGCTTTAAAAAAACGACATCACTTCAGCACCCTGTAAAACCGCCAGCACAACAACCCCATCAACACTGCCAGATATATCACAGGTTCAATGATATCGTTTGCTCTAACCTGCCATAGAAAATGCACCACAACCAACAGGGTTAACGGATAGACCAGTCGATGTAACGGCTTCCATTTTTTTCCAAGCTTGCGTATGGCCCAACGATTCGAGGTTAAT